>CAVJQR010000018.1:0-21915 GCA_963651605.1 Agathobaculum sp. | reverse complement strand
AACAACGATTTATTGACCACAATCCGATTCGTACACGAACTGCAACATCTGTTGTTTGCGTTGGGGTTGGATGATAATCTAAAAATGGAATGACAGCAGTAGGATTAATTAATGATTAAAAAACAAACAAGTAGAAGCGTATGAAGAAGTATTTTTATGCAAATGTGAGGATTTCGGGACCGGGCAAGAGTAGTTTGCTGAGGAAGGTGCTGGTGGAGGCCGACGATTATGGGATGGCCGAGAAGATGATCGAAGATTATGGGATAGATGGGTACTTGCAGATCGAGGGAATGGGTCTGTCGGTATTTAAGGCGGTGTCTCATACGGAATTGGAAAGGGTGTATAACGTGGCGTTGGAGATTAACGACGGGCGTGAGATCCGGATATTGGTGGGCGCGAGCGAGGAGCGGTTCTTGAAGGAGAACGTGTATAACTGGGCACTCAGTGCGGATTGGGTGAAATGGTATGACGAGAAGTTCAACTATTGGGAGGCGGATGTAAACTATGTGTTGAGAGACGTGTCCGGTATGTTGGAAAAATTTTAATATATGCCGACGAAGCCGAAGCGGAAGAGGGTGCGCCTCTATGGTGTGCATGGGGGCGAGGACCCGACGGCGAAGCGAGAGCGGAAGGTGACGGACGAGCGATATCACACGTATCGGTGGGAGAAGGCATCGATCGCTTTCAGGAAGGAGCATCCGCTGTGTGAGGAGTGTAAGCGTAACGGGCGGGTTACGCCGTCGGAGGTGGTGGATCACATCGTGCCGGCGGCGTTGTGTAAGGATTTTTGGGATCGGCGGAACTGGCAGGCGTTGTGTAAGAAGTGTAACATGGCGAAGGGTAACCGGGATAAGGTGTATATCCAAGGGAGAAAGCGGCATCCATTGTTATGAAGCGTACATTTGCGGAGCTGGAGTCGGCGTTTTTGGCGAATACGGATGTGGCGGCGGTGAGCAAGAGGTCGTATGGCTGGGCACTTGATCAGTTCAAGAAGTGGGTTGTCTACGAAGGGCGGAACATCGAGCGGCTTGAGCGTGCCGACATTCTTGCCTATAAGGCGAGCCTTGAGGGGTCGGGGAAGAGCGAGTCGACGATGGATTTTTATTTGTTGGCCGTCCGGCAGTTTTATCGGTTTGTGGAGGACAACGGGCTTGGCGAGAATATTGCGGCCGGTGTGCGGTACAGGCGTAGGCACCGGGGGCATTATAAGGAGCACCTGAGCGACGAGGAGGCGACGAGGCTGCTGGGGAGTGTGTCGACGGCGTCGCTTATCGGGCTGCGGGACTATGCGATCGTTTATCTGATGTTGTGTACGGGTTTGCGTTGTGTGGAGGTTTCGCGTCTGTCGGTGGGTGATTTGTGTGTCGGGGGCGATTGTCCTTATCTGTTGATTCAGCGTAAGGGCGAGACGCGTGGCACGACGCGCTTCGGGATCACGGCTCAGATCGTGCGGCCTATCGAGGAGTATCTCGAGGCGCGTGGTTGCGTCGACGAGGAGGAGCCGTTGTTTGTCACGTGTGGTAGTTTGGGCGGGCGGCGTATGAGTCCGAGCATGGTGAGTCGGGTTGTGTTGCGGCGGATGAAGGCTGCGGGTGTGTATTCGAAGACGAAGACGGCGCACAGCCTGCGGCATACGGCTGCGGTGAGGGCGATCAAGATGAAGATTCCGATCAGGGAGGTGCAGGTGATGCTCGGGCACAAGAATGTGCACACGACGGAGATTTATCTGGCTTCGGTGAACGACGAGATGCGGTTGATGAATCCGGCGGTGCGGGCGATATCGTTCGATGATGTGCGTGGTAAGAGTGTTTAAATCGTTAATTGTTTTTTTTGTTATGAATTGTATTCAGATAGTGGGACGGGTAGGGATGGATCCCGACTTCAAGCAAGGGAGCACGTATTGTCTCGCTACGTTATCGGTGGCGACGACGGAGCGAGGGTATACGTTGCAGAATGGGACGCAGGTGCCAGAGCGGACGGATTGGCATCGTATACGGGTGACGGGCAAGACGGCGGAGTTTGCTCGCAATTATGTGAAGAAGGGGCATCTTGTCGGTGTGGTGGGTTCTCTTCACTATGAGAAGTATGAGGACCGGCAGGGCATCACGCGGGAGAAGGCGGTTGTCAGAGCCGATGAGTTGCGGTTGCTGACTTCGAGGAGTGAAGGGGGTAATAAGCAGCAGCAAAGTGGGGCTGATGACGGGTTGCCTTTTGAGTTATGAATTGTGGATTAAATGGGGGTTAATTGTGCGTTATGTCACTTAGCGAGTAATTAAGTTACATAAGGTTTGTTTATATGATTGATCTTGTTTATTGGTTTTGTTTATTTGTTGAATGGGTGTTATTGGTGTTGAATTTCGCGCGGAAATGCGTGCGTTTACGGCTCGTAGGGGTATGGGGGTTAAATCTCTGAGGCCCTACCTCTCTGAACCGCGATATGGGGAAGGGGGGATGCGTGCAAAAATGGGTTTTATATGGGAAGGGGAAGGAAGCCGTCGCCGGATGCTTTGAAGGTGGCCCATGGTACGGATCAGCCGTGTCGGATGTCGGGTGATGATGGTGTTCCGAAGTTGACGGATGTGGATCAGATCATGTCGGTATCGAAATCGAAGTTATTGCCGACGAAGCGTTCTCGTGAGATCTTCAAGAAGAAGGCGAATCAGTTGATCGGGATGCGTGTACTTACGGAGTTGGATTTGGAGCATTTGGCGGTATATGCCAATTCGTTGGATGTATTGTTTTCGTGTTTGGAGGGAATGCGTCGTCCGGTACAGGAGCGATATGACAAGCACGGGAATTTGGTGGGATATATTCAGCCTCCGGAGTTGAGTATTTACAAGCAGATGGTTGATCATGTGAATCGGATCGGCGGCGAGTTCGGATTTACGCCGGTGTCCCGGCAGCGGATTAATCAGGGTCCGGCGGAGGAGTCGGATCCGTTGGCGGATTTGTTTTCGGGTATTCGTTGAGTCGGATGGTTGAAAAAGGTAGTGATCGGATATGAAGCAACGGGTTGAAGAGATATACAAGGCGAAGGCGTTGGCGTATGTCGATGCGGTGTTGTCGGGTCGTCGTATGGCTGGCGAGTTGGAGCGTTTGGCCGTGGAGCGTTATGTGGACGATATGCGTTGTGCGACGGAGAAGGGTTTTTATTTCGACGAGCGTGCGGCGAAGCGTGTGTTTATTTTTTGTACGGTCATCAAGCATTATCAGGGCGAGTGGGCCGGCCGTGAGTTTGTGCCTGAGGGTTGGCAGTGTTTCGTTTTGTGGAACTTGTTCGGCTGGAAGACGCGTGGCGGTGTGCGTCGTTTCAAGTATGCGGCGGTGGAGGTTGCGCGCAAGAACGGGAAGACGATGCTGGGTGCGGTGATCGCCCTTTACGGCTTGGTTGCGGACGGCGAGCCGGGTGCGCAGGTGTACAGTGCGGCGGTTGACCGCGACCAGGCGGCTATTTGTTGGCGTGCGGCCTGTGCGATGGTGAATCATAGCCGTAAATTGCAGCAGGGGCTGAAGGTTTGGACGACTTCCATATCGTACGATGCGCAGGCGGGATTTTACAAGCCGTTGTCGAAGGAGACGAAGAACAAGGATGGTTTGAACCCCCATTTTGCGATCTGTGACGAGATGCACGCGTGGGCGAGCGATGATTTGTACAACCTGATTCGTTCGGGTATGGGTGCGCAGCGGCAGCCGTTGATATTCAGCATCACGACGGCGGGCTTCAACATGGATTCTCCCTATTATCAGATGCGCCGTTTGTATGTGGACATTTTGAAGGGAATCAAGCAGGACGAGAGCACGTTCGTATTGATTTTTTGTCCGGACAAGGATGACGATTGGAAGGATCCGGCGACATGGTATAAGGCATCGCCGAACTTGGGTGTGTCGGTTTATGAAGATTTCATGCGTATCGAGTTCGAGTCGGCGTTGAACAAGGGCGGCTCTTCGGAGGTCAGTTTCAAGACGAAGAATTTGAACATGTGGGTGGATGCGCCGGATGTATGGATTCGCGACGAGCTGCTTGCGCGCTGCGATTATGGGACGACGGACGCGGAGCTGGAGGGTGCGGCTTGTTATTGCGGTTTGGACTTGGCGAGCCATGTAGACATCAATGCGTTGTGTTTGTATTTCCCCGATCGTCCTGTTCCGGCCGTTCGTTTCTATTTCTGGATACCGGAGGAGAAGGTAAAGGAGAAGGAGGACCATGTCGACTACCGGCAATGGTATAACGAGGGGTGGATCCGTATCACGTCGGGGAATGTGATCGACATCGAGGAGTTGGTGCGCGATTTGTCCGGCATTTTGCGCAAGTATGATGTCCGGAGTCTTGCGTTCGACCCGTCGAAGGCGTATCACGGCGTTATACAGGGGTTGCAGCGCGAGGGTTTCGACGACATATTGGATGAGTTTTCGCAGGGTATTTTGAACATGAGCGAGCCGACGAAGAAGATCGAGGCGGACATATCGTCCGGGTCGGTGGATTTGATGCGGAATCCGGTGATTCGTTGGATGTTCAGGAATGTGGTTATTTACCGCGATGCGAACGACAACATCAAGATGGACAAGAAGCGTTCGGTCGAGAAGATAGACGGTTGTGTGGCGATGGCGAATGCCTACGGCACGTATATGTCTGCGGATGTATCGGATTTCAGTGATTTGGGATCGTATTTTATTAATTTATGAGTGATGTGTTCCGGCTTTTTTTTTGAGGGGCAGGACGTCAAGAAGAAGATTATGGGGGGACAGTTGGAGTTGTTTGGTGAGGGTGTCGAGACGGTTGTGCGGCGAGCGCGCAATGGTGGGAGTAATAACCCGATTGTGTTTCGCGATTACGATAGTTTTTTGGCGAAGTTTACGGAGAACCCGAAGACGACGGATGAGTGTTGGACGCCTCGGGATGTGTATGAGGCGGTGGTTCAATATGTGGGTGAGATTTACGACTTGTCGGGCAAGGAGTTGCTGCGTCCGTTTTATCCCGGCGGCGATTATGTGAACGCGGTTTATCCGGATAACGGTGTGGTGGTTGATAATCCGCCGTTTTCGAATTTTGCAAAGATTTGCAAATTCTATTCGGAGGCGAAGATTCCGTTTTTCCTGTTCGGTCCGGGCATGACGATTATGGTTTGTTGCCGTTGGTGTACGGCGGTCGTTGTTGCGGATCAGATGGTGTTCACGAACGGCGCGAAGGTACGTGTGAACTTTGCGACGAATCTGTTGGGTGATATGATGGCGACTACTTCGGTCCGTCTGTCGGAGCTGTTGCGTCGTTGTCCGTCGCAGAACGTGACGGTCGATCTGCCGAAGTATGGCTATCCGGGCGAGCTGCTGAGCGTGTCGGATCTTCAAACGTTGGCGAGGGGCGATGTGGATTTCGGTGTGTCTCGCCGGGAGGCGGTGCCGGTCAAGGATTTGGATTTGCATCCGAAGCGTGTCGGTTTGTTCGGCGATCATCTGTTGATAAGCGCGCCGAAGGCGGAGGCGAAGGCGGAGGCGGAGGCGAAGGCGAAGGCGAAGGCGGAGGCGAAGGCGAAGGCGAAGGCGAAGGCGGAGGCGGCCCGTACGATTTCTATTTTGTTGAGTGCGCGCGAGCGTCGGATTGTTGATGGTTTGGGGTGATCCGGGTGGTGATTATGCGGGAGCGGTTTATCCGGAGAACGGTGTGGTGGTTGATAATCCGCCACCAACACTCGTCTATATTTTGTAGCTAAAAGTCCATACTTTCCGGATGCAGCAAGAAGTCGAAGAGTCCGAGAGTAAGGATTCCGTACTCGTCCCGTCGTGGTTTGATTCTGTTTTTGACGATGACTATTTTCTTGAACGAATCGTTTATTCCGAGAAGAGATCGTGTTTCCTGTTCAATTTTCTCTCTTGTCGGCATATCAAGAGCCGACTGGATGTAGTACCGGTTGTTTCCTCTGTTTGCGACGAAATCGACTTCGAGTGATTTCCTGACTGTCTTGCCCTGGCTGTCTGTAGTTCTGATTAAGAGATTTCCAATATCGACTCGGAATCCTCTTGTGCACAGTTCGTTAAAGATTATGTTTTCCATAATGTGGCTTTCCTCCTGCTGTCGGAATCCGAGTATGGCATTTCGGATGCCGATGTCAGTGAAGTAATATTTCGCCAGCGAACCGATGTAGCGTTTTCCCTTGAGGTCGAATCGTACTGCTTTCTCGGCGATGAAAGCATCACAGAGGTATTCGATGTATCTTGCAACGGTTGCGCTGGAAATGCTTGATTGTTTGGTGCTCTTGAATGTGTTGGCAAGTTTCAGAGGATTGACCGGCGACCCCACAGTGGATGCGAGTACGGACGCGAGGTCCGAGAAGTCTGTAGCGTGCCGTATGTCATGCCGTTCCTTGATGTCCGCGAGATAGACTGTTCGGTAAAGGTCAGACAGATAGTTGCTTTTTGCTGTATCCCCTTCAAGTGACAGCACGAGAGGAAGTCCTCCATAGGTGTAGTATTCCTCCCAGGCTTCATCGAGGCTACCGTCAAAAGCGCTGACATATTCCGAAAAGGAAAGAGGGTGCAGATTGATGACATATCCTCTTCCCCGGAAATCGGTGGCGATGTCCGAAGATAGGAAACGGGAGTTGCTGCCGGTGACATAGACATCTACATTTTCATTGTGTAGCAGACTGTTCAGCACATCTGTAAAGCCTTCTACGAGCTGCACCTCGTCCAGCATCACATAATATATTTCACTGTCTTTCAGCAACCCTCTGATATGTGATAGAAGAGTCTTCCCGTCACGTAGGTATTCGTTATCCAGATCATCAAGGGCGATACCGATGATGTGGTTTTCTTTAATTCTGTTTTCAAGTAGGAACTTTCTGAATATTTTGAACAGAAGATAGGATTTTCCACAGCGCCTCAATCCGGTTACAATCTTGATGAGGCCATTGTTTCTCGCTGCTTTCAGTTTTTCAAGATATTGTTTTCGTTCGATATACATACGCTATCTAAAATATTTGACATTTATGACTAAAATTTCACGTGCAAAGATATGCAATGTTTTTGAGCTGCCAAAAGGCGCTCGGATTTTATTTTTTTCTGTTTAATTTGTCTTGTTGCGTTGATGAAGATCTCGTTTTTCAATCGTTTTGTGTCGATTGGTGATTCGGTATTGTATCGTGGTCGTGTGATGGTTGTTTGCGATATAGATCGTCGTTCTCATAGGGCGTTGTTGGATGAGAAGAAGTGGGTAAGGTGTTCGGAGTTTGAGCTTTATCGCGTTAAAGACATGGAGAAGTTTGGTGATAGGTTAAAAAAGCATAATTTCGGGTTATAGCTGGCGGTGTTTGATAGATAGATTTTATATATTTGTCGAAAACGATAGCGTATGTCTATATTTAAACAGTCGATAGGTTCGGCCTTGCGCGGTTTGTTCGGTATGGATCGTCGCGGCGCAACGGAGGGTGGTGTCGGAGTTGGTTTCACCTCTTTCGGTTCGTCTCCCTATCCGTATGATGGCAGTCGTTTGTTGTTGGGCCTTGATACTCATCGAGCGATGCATTTTTCTGCGGTCTATGCAGCGATTCGTTTACGTAGCAACACGATAGCTTCGTTGCCTAAAAATGTTTATATACTTGCGGATAAGGGTCGCAGGATCGCGAAGGAGCACCCTATTTTCCGATTGCTCAAGTACACGCCGAACCGCTTTCAGAATCCATTTAGTTTTTGGAATTTCATCAACACGTGCGTAGACGGTTGGGGCAACTCGTATGTGATCATTCGTCGCGGTCGTGGTTCGGTTGTGGAGGACCTTATACCGGTTCATCCCGTACAGGTGACGTTGACGGTTTCGAACGGCCGGAAGTGGTATCGTGTGTTCGGTACGAAGCAGTACGACGGATTGTACGGCGATGACGACATGCTCCATTTCTATTTTTATTCGGTCGACGGCGTGAAGGGAGTTAATCCGATCGAATACAATGCGGGTGCGATTGCATCGGGAATCGGTGCGCAGGAGTTCAGCAACGAATATTTCGAGAAGAAGGGCAATATCCGTGCGGTGATCGAGACGGACGAGAAGTTGAGCAGAGAACAAGCTGACAAATTTTTAACGAACTTCGAGGTGTCGAAGGATTCGGGGAATCCCTTATTGACGCACGGCTTCAAGTGGAAGAACATCACGTCGACGCCCGATTCGTCACAGATGATCGAGTCGAAGACGCTGAGCATACAAGATGTGGCGCGTATCTTTATGGTTCCCCCGCATTTGTTGGGTGACTTGTCCCGTTCGACATTCAGCAACATAGAGCACCAAGATATCGAGTTTGTGAAGCATTACATCCGCCCGACGGTAAAGATGTATGAGCAGGAGTTGGACCGCAAGTTGTTGTTTGACGATGAGCGTGGTGTTGTGGAGACGAAGTTCAACCTTGACGGCCTGATGCGCGGCGACATGTCGACTCGTGCTGATTTCTATCAGAAGGCGGTGTTGAGCGGTTGGATGTCTCGCAACGAGGCGCGCGAGATGGAGTATATGAATCCGGTCGAAGGATTGGACGGCATGCTTTATCCGAGCAACGAGAATTTGAACGAAGGAAACAAAGAAAACGAAGATAGTGATGAAGAAGAGTGAAGCGATAAAGACGCGGACTATACCGTTCGTGTTCAGTGATGAGAGCAGAGACAGTTACGGCACGGTGATTCCGGTGTCGTCGTGGGAATTGGGTCGTTTCAACCGTATCGGCGTTGCGTTGTACAACCACAGTTCGTATGGCGACGATCCGGACAATGTGATCGGGAGTGCGCGCGCGTGGGTTGAAGACGGGAAGTTGTTGGGTGAGATTCGGTTCGAGCCTGCCGATTTGAATCCGAAGGCGGAAAAGGTCTTTCAGAAGCTTTTGTCCGGGACGATCAAGGGTTGTTCGGTCGGTTTCCGGATGTTGGAGCAGGGCCGTTGGGGCGAAGGCGACGAGGCGCGCGGCGAGAAGAACGCTACGTATTATTACGGCCGTTGCGAATTGTTAGAGATTTCGGTAACGCCGATTCCGGCGAACAGTCACGCGAAGGTTCGTTCGTCGGGTACTGTCGATACGGAAGAGGTGGCGGTTGACGGTCTTTATCTGTATGGCGAGATGCGCGTCTTCGATGCGGAGACGGCGGTAAAGTCTGTGCCGGCGGTGCGTCCGTCGGCCGATGGTTCGGTTCTTGCCCGTGCGCGTGCGATTGAGATGGTAGCGTCGGCTTTGTTGGCGCTGCGAGGAGAATAATTACTTATTTTATTAACGAAAGAAAGATGAGAAGTCTAAAGGAAGTGAGACATGAGTTGGAGACTCAGCAGTCCCGTCTTCGTTCGATGGAGGAGGGACAATCGACGGCAGAAGAGCTGACGGCTCAGACGGCTGTTGTGAAGGGATTGGTTGACGAGCTGAATATGCTGTTGGTCAACGAGGCTGCGGAGCGTGCGATGGCGCAAGCGTCGGCAGAGCGTAACGACGAAGAGCTGAAAGCGGTTGCGTCGCGTTTCAGCATGGCGAAGTTCATCCGCGAGTTGGGCGACCAGCGCGGATTGACGGGTGTCGAGGCAGAGGTTGCGAAGATGGGCGAAGAGGAGGCAGCGCGGAACAACGTGAAGCTGGTGGGATCGGCCATTCCGATGTCTGTATTGAATGCGCGCGGCGTGTTCGGCGGTCAGACGGTAGGCACGCCGTCGGACGGCGGTTATCTGGTTGGTACCGATTTGCAGTATCAGGAGGCATTGCGCAAGCGTCTGGTGCTGACTCAGGCGGGCGCCACGTATGTTGGCGGTTTGGTGGGCAACATCACGTTGATAGACGGTGCCGGCGTGTCGGTGAGCTGGGAAGGCGAGAATGCCGAGGTTACGGACACGAAGAAATCGTTCAGCACTCGTGAGGCGAAGCCGAAGCGTTGTGCGGTGAATGTACCTATTTCGAAGCAGTTGGCGATACAGAGTTCGTTCGACGTGGATGCCTTGATTTTGAACGACATTTATGCCGCTCATGCGGAGGCGTTGGAGACGGCCGCTTTGAACGGTTCGGGTACGGGTCAGCCGACCGGATTGTTGAACACGACCGGCATCAAGACGGTCGAATTGGGCACGAACGGCGAGAAGCCTACGTTTGCTCACTTGGTTCAGTTGGAGACGGAGATCGCGTTGAAGGATGCGGATCAGGCAAGTTTGGCCTACATCACGAACCCGAAGGTACGCGGTTTGTTGAAGACGACGTTGAAGTCGACGGGCGTATCGGGTTACATTTGGGAGAACAACGAGGTGAACGGTTACGCGGCGTATGTATCGAACCTTGTTCCTTCTGATTTGACGAAGGGTACGGCGAACAAGACGGCCTCGGCGATTTTGTTTGGCGACTGGTCGAAGTTGTGGATCATGTCGTGGGGCGGTTTGGATCTGGTTGTGGATCCTTATACGTTGAAGAAGCAGGGTGCCTATGAGGTGACGCTGAATGCGTATCACGACATTTTCGTTCGTCGGAAAGAGGCGTTTGCGGTGATCAAGGATGCGTTAACTTGATCTTTGCGTTATGTGGGTTACGTTTGTTCGACCTGCTCAGGGATGGGCGTATTCGGAGGGGATGGTAGCTGATTTGCCTGACGACCGGGCGTTGCAGCTTATCTCGTGCGGTTACGCCGTACCTTGCATCGAAGCGGACAGCCCTACGATAGCGAGCGATTTGCCGGAAGATTTTCCGGCGCGCGCTTTGTTGCTTCGAGAGGGTTTGTATACTAAGGAGAAGGTATTGTCGGCGATACCGGTGCTTCACGAGTTGCGCGGTATCGGTGTCAAGACGGTAGAAGAGATAACGAAACGATTAAGAACGACAGAGAGATGACGCTTGAAGAATGTCCGGTAAAGATAGACGAGTTGAAGAGCCAGTTGCGCCTTCCTTATACGGAGGATTACGAGCCTAATTTGGGTTTATGTTTGTTGGCGGCGGCCGAGTGGTGTGAGCAGTTTTCGGGTCGAAAGTTGTCGAGCTTCGAAGATTTGCCATTTCCGCTTCGTGCCGCTATCTTGTTGAAGGCAGCTGAGCTATTCGAGAACCCGGTGAATTATGTATCGACCCGGACGACGGCGGCGGAACGTTTGGCAGATCCATTGATATGGCAAGAGAGTACAAGATAGGGTTATTCACGGAGAAGGTATCGTTCCTTTGTCCGGTATACGAGATCACCCCGACGGGTGAGCGTTCGGTTCGTTATGAGCAGGGCGCGTTCCGTTTGTGTGAGGTGGCCGAGTCTGCCTGTACGGAAGAGACGAGCCAATCGGCGCGTACGTCGGAGCAGCTGTTCACGTTGAAGACGTGGGCTGTTGTGGGTGTAACGCCTTCGTGGCGTGTCCGTTTCCGTTCGGAGCTTTACGATGTTGTCCGTGTATCGCCGCAGCGTTATGGCAAATGTTTCTATCAGATCAGGAGGAGCGAGTTATGGAACGAGTGAACAGCGAGTTGTACCGTTTGTTGAAGCGTTGGCTTCCGTCGGGAGTTAAGGTTTATCCGGGCATAGCCGAGGAGGATGCCAAGTTTCCTTACGTCGTCTATAATCAGGAATCGTTCGAGACGAAGCGCACGAAGGACGGGATCTATGGCATTTCTTTTCAGTACGTGGTTGATGTATGGTGCGAGACGTTCAACGAGGCGGACAAGTATGCGACGCAGATTGTTTTGGGCAGTTCTCGTTTGGGCCGTATCCTGCTGGAAGAGCCGTCTGGTCGTTTGCGTCTGGTCTTGTCGGAGGGTTCTGCCGATTTCAGCGACGGCGGCTTCTTACAGCGTTTGTCGTTCTCTATCCAGTATGAGGGGGATGATTTATGAGCGGTTCGGTGGTAGAAGATTCGGGCGTTCGTGAGTTGTTGGTTCGTTTGTCGGACAAGAAGACCTCCCGTAAGCTGTTGGGGGCTGTTCGCCGTGGTTTGAACATCATTGCGAAGGATACGACGGAATCGTTCAAGCGTTTGCGCGGCGGATTTGCCGAGCGTCGTGTGACGGTTCGCCGGCGTAACGGACGGACGCGCGAGAAGATCCGTCGTGTTGCGCGTGTGGTTGTCCGTCCGAAGGAGGATCTTGCCAAGGTTCACATTATGGACGATTACCGAGTGAAATGGTTTGAGATGGGAACCCGCGACCGCTTCACGAAGGGGCGTAAGGTAACGGGAACGTATCGTTTGAAGGCTGGCGGCCGTAAGTATCTGAAGCGTGAGGGTCGTGGCCGTCGTGTGGGTCGTATCAGGCCGGAGTGGTTTTTCAAGAAGTCGATCCGTCGCACGGAGTCGGCCGTACAGAAGAAGATCGATTCGGGTGTAACGGAGATATTGAAGAGTATAGAAACAATCAATTAAAGAGAGATAATTTATGGCATTTACAAAAGGAGATTACATTGAGGGTCGCGACATGATGTTGTTCGTGAATACGGGTACGAACAGTGCGACTCCGACATGGACGAAGACGGCGGCTGCTACGAGCCACACGATTTCGTTCAGCGGCGAGACGAAGGAACGCGTGACGAAGGACACGGAGAACGGTGCTTTTTCTCAGAAGAGCGTGACGAAGCTGACCTGTTCGATCACGTGCGAGGCGTTGACGACGTACAATGCGGACATGGGATATGACAAGTTGCTTTCGTTGATGAAGGCGCGCACGCCTGTTTTGTTGAAGTTCGGCTTCACGGAGAGCGACACGGGCAGTTCTTATGAGCAGGGTTTGTTTGTGATCACCAGCTTGGAGCAGAACACGCCGGCTGATGACGATGCGACCTATTCGGCGACGTTTGAGAACACGGGCAAGGTAGAGACGAAGACGGCATAGTTATGAAGAAGATCACGATCAGAGGGAGGGAGTATCCGTTTCGGATCACGATCGGTGCGATGGTTGCGTACAAGCGTGAGACGGGCGAGGATATATCGTCTTTCAATGGAGACGACATGGAGAAGTTCGGCTTGCTTGTTTTTCATTCGTTGCGTTCGACATGCCGTGCTTGTTCGATAGATTTTCCGTTTTCGTCGGCTGATGAGATTCTGGACTATATCGACATTGGTGATGCGTCGTCTTTGCTGGATATAGGCGTTGGCGGTCCGTCTGCCGGCTCGGGAGAAAAAAAAAGCTGACGGTCTGGGAGTTGGTATCTTTTGCCGTTGGTGAGGTCGGGTTGTCCCTCGAGGAGGTTTACGGTTTGGATTTCGCCGAGCTTGGCGGTATCGTGGATGCTTACCGTTCGAAGGAGGAGGCTGTATATAGGGACAATTGGGAGCGCGCGCGCTTCCTTGCCCTTTGCCTGCTGACTCCTTATCAGAAGAAGGGTAAGCGTCTAAAGGGTACGGATATTATGCGTTTCCCGTGGGATTCGCCTGTTGTCGTCGATCGCGTAAGCGCGGAAGATTTGGACCGTATCAGCCGTATGTTCGGCGATTAGTCGTCGTCGTCGAACCATTTATAAGCTCGTCTGATTTCTCTGATAAAGAACCAAATGCATCCTATAAGCAGCATCCACTCCAATAAATTGAGCGAAGCGACGGTATACGATAAAACAGTTGCGGTCATAGGCATGAAAGGTTTATCTTTTTAATTTGCACAAACTTATGAATAATTTAAAATACTCTATACTCTTAGACACGAAAAACGGCCTTTTGCCGGAGTTAAAGATTGTCAAAAAGGAGCTTGACAATGTATCCACCTCCGCCAAAAAGTCGCTATCGTTTATAGACCGTTTGAAGGATATCAAGCTTGCGGCCTTGATTTCGAACGTGAAGAGTTTGTCAGAAAGTCTTTCCTCTCTATCTGTTCCCGGCGTTGACTTCGAGCAGGGGATGGCGGATTTGCAGGCGATTACGGGGATTGTGGGTGAAGATTTCGAGAAGATCAAGCGTGCGGCTCGCGATGTGGGCAAGGAGTCCGGTCTTGGTGCGCGTGGAGCCGTGGAGGCTTATACGCTGTTGGCATCTCAGATAGAGATCAGCACGATCGGGATGGACGGTTTGATGGAGTTGCAGCGCGAGACGATCACGTTGGCCCAGGCGGGCGGTTTGAGTTTGGCAGATGCTGCGACCGCGTTGGCAGCGACGATCAATCAGTTCGGTTTGGAGGCGACGGAGGCGAACCGGGTTGTGAATGTATTGGCAGCCGGTTCGAAGTTGGGAGCCTCGGAAGTAGAGGACCTTGCTCAATCGTTCAAGGTAGTAGGAGCGACGGCTTCGGCTGCGGGATTGAATGTGGAGCAGACGGCAGCGGCGTTGGAGGTATTATCGCAGAGCAACCTGAAGGGGGCTGAAGCGGGCACGGCGTTGCGCAACATTTTGTTGACGTTGCAGACGTCTATGAAAGAAGATTTCTCGAAGAGTTCGTTGTCTGAAGCCCTTGAGCGTTTGAAACCTCAATTGAATGATGTCACGTTTTTGGCTAAGACGTTTGGCAAGGCGAACATTGCGGCGGCTCAGTATCTGATCAAGAATGCGGAATCGGTGGGTGAATTGACGGCAGCCGTAACGGGGACGAACACGGCTCAGGAGCAGGCTGCGATCCGCACGTCGACGATGGCTGAGCAGATGAAGCGTATACAGGCGAACATCGACGATGTAAAGATTTCGTTGTTTGAGGCGACGAAGGGCGTGAGCGGTTATGTGTCGGCCCTTGGCGAGACGGCGGTTATGGTGTCGCAATGTATTCCGTTGATGCAGTTGTTGGGATCGAAGGCGTTGGCGTTGGGAAGTGTTATCGGCGGTTGCTTTGCGTCGGGTGCCTTGAAGGTTTACCGTTTTGTAAAGTCGTTGAACCAGTTGCAGGTGACGTTGGGCGTTGTAGCGATTGCGCAGAGGGCGTTGAACCTTGTGATGTCGTTGAACCCTATCGGTATCGTTATCAAGGCTGTTGCGTTGTTGGTGACGGGTCTTGTGGTGGCTTATCACAAGAGCGAGTGGTTTCGTGGTGTAGTAGACGGCTGGGTTGAGAGTTTCAAGTCGTTGTTCAAGTGGGTCGGCGAGGCATGGAACCGCGTGAAGAAGTTCTTCGGCGTGAAGGATTCGATTACGATAGAGGGCAGCGGCGGCGATTCGGAGGCAGAGACGGCCCGTGCGCGTACGTTGCGCGAGATAGCGGAATTGGAGCAGCGGATTGCGGTATTGAAAGAGCGGCAGCAGTATGCCATCGGTGAGGAGTTGAAGTATGTTACTTCTCAGATCAAGGCATCGGAGGCGGCATTGGCTGCGGCGCGCGAACGTTTGGCGTTGTCGAAGGGCGTTGTCGGTGGCGGTACGGGCACGGAGGGTCAGGTTTCCTCTTTGAGCACGATAGCGGGCTTGGAGGAGAAGATCAAGCAGTTGAAGGATCAGCAGCGGGAATCGGAGGTGGGTCGTGCAGCTTTGTTGCAGCGCGAGATAGACCTTTACACGCAGAAGTTGAACCTGTTGCAGCGTGAGATTGCGATGCGTGCGGCGGGTAATTTGACCGATTCGAATTATAAAGAGTCGTTGCGTGTTCCGTCGTTGGTTGGTGTTGATGCTCCTTCGGCGAACATCAGTATACCGATTCAGTTCGATGTTGCGACATTGAAGCGTTCGTGGAAGATCTGCCAGCAGTTGTTCAGCGATTCGATCAAAGAGGTAGAGGTGACGGGCGAGCAGATACAGGGTATCTTGGTCAACTCGCTGACCAGTTTTTTCGAGTCACTTGGCGAGGCTGTGGCGAGCGGTAACGGATTGGAGATATTGAAGAGTGTGTTGAACTCGGTGATGACGTTGTTGCAGGCGTTCGGCGGTGCGTTGATTGCAGCCGGTGTTGCTTCGGAGGCGTTCAAGAACGTTGTCGGTTCGGGTTGGGGCGCGATAGCGGCGGGTGCAGCCTTGATTGCGGCGGTCGGTGTGGCGCGTGGAATCATCAGCGGCGTGAGTAAGTTTGCTGCCGGCGGTATTGTGAGCGGTCCGACGTTGGCCCTTGTGGGTGAGTATGGCGGTGCGCGGAGCAATCCGGAGGTTATTGCGCCGTTGAGCAAGTTGAAGGATTTGATCGAGCCTGCGGCGACTTCAGCGGAGGGGTTGTATCTTGAGACGAAGTTGCGCGGCGAGGATCTTTATATAGCTGTACGGAGTATCGAACACAAAAAGCGTCGTGTAAGATGAGCATGGGTGTAAAATATAAGGGCGGTTTCTATTCGTACAAAGATGTTTTGTATGAGATAGAGATTTTGCAGGAGGGCTACAGCGGAAGCGCGACGACGGTCGGCTTTACGGACACGCCTCTTCTTATCGAATGGGACGAGGTAGACAAGTTGGAGCCTGTGATGTCGTCGTCGGCAAAGCTTCAATTATTTTCTGACAGCGACAGGCAGTTTGTCTCTCTCTATACGGTGAAGGCCGGCAGCATCCGTCTTGACGTTTACAGGGAGGGTGTTTTTTATTGGAGCGGCACGCTTGATACGGAGCTGTATGAGGAGCCGTTTGCGTATGGAGACAGTTACGGCGTTGAGCTGACGTTTGCGGACTTTGCGGTGTTGGACCGTTTGAATTACATCGGCAGCGGCTTCAAGTCGTTGCGAACGTTGTTGACGGAGGCGTTGAACAGTTCGAGTATCCGTTACAACGCGTCTTATTCGGAGCGTATCAGCACGACGAAGGCTGGGAGTACGAGCGGTTCGTTGTTGGATGAAGTGTTTGTCCAGTGTCAGAATTTCACGGACGAGGATGGCGACCCGTATACGGTCCGCGAGGTGTTGGACGAGGTGTTGCGTCCGTTTGCCTTGCGTTTGGTACAGAAGTCGGGGAAGATACACATTCACGACCTTAACGCGCTGTATGCGTCTTATACGCCGTCGGCTGTGGAGTGGGACAGCGACGACTCGACCTTCAGTGTGGATTCTGTCTACAACAATGTAACGCTGACGTTTTCGCCCTACGAGCGCACGACGCTGCTGGAGGGTAAGGTAGATGAAGACTCGATCCCCTCTTCCACCCGTTTGACGACATGGTTCAACACGGCGACGGAGAGCACGGACGAGGTAGGTTTTTACACTTATTTGTCGACGACTGGTAAGGGTTTGACGGTGAACAGCCCGGCGAAGTTTTACCGGATCGAGCCTGTCTATTCGGGCGAGGTAGAGGCGGGTGTTGCGTGGACGATCGAGACGTTTTCGTCTCGCAATTCGGGGACGTATGTAAACTATTTGAACGAGCCGAGTTCTTCTATCGGTTCGTTGCTATTCAGTGTGCCGGACCGTCCTTACTTGGCGAATATCGGCTCGGAGCGCAGCAACTACAAGCTGAAGGTATCGCTGAAGGTGCTGTTCGACCCGCGTTACAATCCGTTTGAGGAGTCGGCGAACGAGAACGAGAAGGGTAACTACGAAGAGCAGCAGCACCGTGCCAATTTCGCGTATATACCGATCAAGCTGACGTTGCGCGGCGAAGATGGCGCGGCGAAGTATCACCTTGTGAACAAGGGCGTGAAGGATAGCACGAGCTATGCGAGTTTTGGCAACTTGGTTTATTGGTCGACCGGCGAGGCATCTTGGGGCGATGCTTGGTTGTGTTGGTATAACGACGACCGTAAGAAGGCATCGGGTCTGACGGGTTGGTCGACGAACAAGCAGCTGATCGGTTATTACCGTGGCGATTTGCCGAAGATCTTCGGCGAGCTTGGCGAGGGCGATTTGGTTCGATTGCCGGATACGCATGGTTATTTGGATCTTCAAGTGGGTACGGGCGTTGTGTTGTGGGATTACCAGAAGGAGGTGAAGGCGAAGAACTACACGCAGTGCCGCTGGTTGCTGTATAAGGAGCCGAAGATCGAGTTTGTGAAGAAGAGCGGCAAGAGCATCGACACGAAGGATATCGTTTATAAGGCATGGTTGAACAAGGATGCGCAGGAGGGTGTGAGCATCGAGACGATATTGGGTTGTATGCCGAAGCCCTCTCCGGCGGCGTTGGGTTTGCTGTTTGACAGTTACCGAACGGCTTACACGTCGTTTACGCGTGCGGGTGTGACGGCCTGCATCGAGAAGCTTCTGATCGGTACGGTTTACACGCAGTATGCGACTCCGCATGTGATGTTGTCGGGTACGACCGGCATATTGTCGTCGTTCGGTACGTATACGGATGTACATGCGCCGGGTCGTTATGTATTGTTGAGCGAGGTTCAAGACTTGCGCAACGACAGCAGCGAGATCAAGATGGTGCAGTTTGAGGCGGACAGTTATGAAGGAATAGAATATGAAGGATAGGAGGGCGATAAGATGGCAGACAAGACGTATAACTATACGGCCCGGTATGTAGCTTCGACACCGCGCAACAAGCGATTGACGGACAGCATAGAATCGGCATCTCAGAGCGGCGGCACGAGTTATATAGGGCCTTCGGCCCCTCAATATTGGGAGTTGGTGACGACGGATGCGTCGGGGAATCCGCTGGAGGAGTCGGCTTATTATCTACAGCCGGTGCAGGGGGAGTCGGTTGTTGTGCCGGGCGATGTGGTGGCGCAGTCTGTGACGGATGTGTCCGGCGTTTTACCCGTTGCGGCGGACTACACGACGACGGGCCTGTACAAGGCGAAGTCGGGTGGCGGTTTGCTTTACGGTTCGGAGGGTTGGTATGTTGATCCGTCGTTTGCGGGCGGCGGCGGCACGGATGTGGCATGGGGGTCTTATACGACCAACTATGCGGCTTTGACGGTTGGCAATCAGTCGAAGAACGTAAGTTTGTACGGGCATACGCATAGCGAATATTTGACGGGTTTGTCGCTGAGCACGAGCGGGTCGGGCGAGTTTGTTACCGGTCTATCTGTATCGGGGAACAGGATCACGCAGACGAAATCGGACCTTACGCTTGCGCAGTGGGAGGCAGCGACGAACGTGGAGGGGTATAAATATATCGGCCAGTCGGGTGGCGGTTATGACATTATATTCCGTGAGCGCGGCAATTTTTATCAAGGGGCTAATTTTGGTGAGACGCCGACGATCAATGGCGTTTCGATGGATAATTGGTATGTGACGGTCGACACGGCTCAGACGGTGACGGGCGCGAAGAAGTTCACGGCTCAGACGCATATCGGGCCGACGAACAATGTACATATCCTGCTCGGTATGAATTCGGGTAATGTGATCAACGGCGTGAATGCGAGCAATGTGATTGCCAATCTGTATTTCAATTACACATCGGATACACGATATACGAAGATAGACGCAACGAACAACCTGACGACGACGGGCGATGTGGTTGCGATGAGTACGGGCACGGCTGTTTCTTCGTTGCCTACGGCCTCTTCTTCGAACTTCGGGCTTGTGAAGATAGACAATTCAACGATAAAGTTGAACTCAAGCAACCAGCTGTATTGCACGGTGCAGGGTGGCAGCGGTTCGGGGAGTACGGTGAGCATCAGCGGGCTGTTAAGTTCGGGGACGACGATAGGCACGTTGACGATAGACGGGACGCCTTACACGTTGAAGGCACCGACATCATCGGGCAGCGGCACGACCGTTTCGTGGGGCACGGGGACGAGCAACTATGCGCCGTTGACGGTCGGTTCCCAGTCGAAGAATGTAAGTTTGTACGGGCATACGCATAGCGAATATGCGGCGGCGAGCCATACGCACAACTATTCGAAGGTCTCCATCAGCGGTTTGTTAAGTTCGGGTACGACGATAGGCACGTTGACGATAGACGGGACGCCTTACACGTTGCGTGCGGCAGCGGCGAGCGGATCGACCACGAGCGTGAACGGCCTGTCGGGCGGAACGATCAGCGGCAACGTGAAGGTTGGTGGAGCCAATTACGGTTATATTGCTGTGCTTGGTTCATCCAATTCTTGGTATTTGCATATCCGCGATACATCATCGGATGGGTATGGTTTGTATTGGGGTTATGGCGGAACGAGCGCGCACAAGATGTCGCTTACGTATGTCGGCAACTTGTGGATTAAGGGTACGTTGTCTCAATCGTCCGATGAGCGTTTGAAAACCATTACGGGCGAGTTGGGCGGCGTTCTTTCGCATATCGAAGATGTGCGTGTGGTGGAATATTATTTGAATGACGACCCGGAGCAGGCCCATCAGATCGGTTTCATCGCGCAGGACGTGTTGCCTTATTGGTCGGCGAACGTGGGCGAAGTGAACGACCGCTATACGTTGAACTACGGCGGCATGGGTGCGGTAGCCTTTCAGGGTGTGAAGGAGCTGTACGGATTGGTGAAGGCGTTGCAGGCGGAGGTGGCTGCGTTGAAGGGGGAATTGGAAGCGTTGAAAGGGGGTGAAGGATGAAG
Source organism: Agathobaculum sp. (assembly GCA_963651605.1). Classification (GTDB taxonomy): domain Bacteria; phylum Bacteroidota; class Bacteroidia; order Bacteroidales; family Tannerellaceae; genus Parabacteroides. The sequence continues at coordinate 1,690 of CAVJQR010000018.1, read as the reverse complement.
ATACCGACAACAAACATACGGCAGATTTATCATGTGGCGTGCACGATAGGCGAGGTGATCACGGTGGGGGGCGTTGCGTGTTTGGAGACGCGGCTTTCGAAGTTGTGCACGTCGGATAAGATCAATATGTGGAGCAAGTACAAGCCGATGATCCATTCTTACACCTCTCCCCGACCGACCGACTGGTGGAAGGGGAGCAACGGTAATTGCGGGATTACGATTCTATCGCATGGTTCGGCCACGGCGCTGATGGCTTCGTTGCTTGCCGGTACGGAGCAGTACAGCCACGAGAAGCCGACCTCTTATCACCTTGCCGATTTCGGCGGTTACAATCCCGATGCGTTGCCCGTGTTGCGCGATACGGCGATGCCCGAGGTTCTTTATCAGTCGACCACCACGTTAGTTGCCACGGCCCTGTATAAGGACAACAATTTCAGCGATTGGGAGATTCCGCCCGCCGATTTGTTCGGTTCGCTTGAGGAGTGGTATATGGGTGTGGTAATAAAAAACAACTACGGCACGTACTATTGGATGACGGCAAGCACGCCGAACAGCTTCTCTGTGTCTATTCCCGTATCATCGAACACGGGTGTATTTGTGGCGGGCACTTGTCAGATTGCGAAGTTCATCACGAAACAGAAAAAGACGAGTCTCACATCGGGCAGTCCGACCGGCGAGGCGGTCTTTATGGCGTTGCCCGGGGGTAAGGTGTATACGATGACGGTGAAGAGCAGTGCGATTATCGGATCCATCACGGGTATTTACAAGACGGATGTCGGCGTGGAATGGACGGCCACTATCAAGAACACATCGGGCAGCGCGGTGTCGGTCAGTCAGGCATCGGTACAATGTTTGAACAGTTCGGGCATTGCGGTGGATTCGGAGGTATTGATTTCGTCGTCTACGCAGATAGGCGCGAACGTAACGAAGACATACAGCGGCACGTTTACCACGTCGCAAATAACGCAGACGGGTACATTGGTGCTTTATATCAATAACACGAAGGCCAATTCGACCGCTTATTTGGTGTCGTCAACTTAAAAATATAGAATGATATGGAGAATATAACGAACAACGGTACGCAGGCAAAGTTTGCCATTTCGCTCAGTTTGCCGAACGGCCTGAGCATGGAGGATGTAGATTTCACGGCTACGTTTTATGTGAATCGTGGCTATTCGGTATCGGTATCGAAGGAGACGATGCAGCAGCAGGATGACGGGACGTATACGGCGATAGTCGACACGGCGCAGATGGGCAGCGGCTTGGTGAAATGTCAGATAGAGGCGTTGCTTCCCGACTCGCAGATAGCGGGCGGTTTGCGCAAGGAGATTGTGACGGTCGTCACGACCGAGGAGGTGCGCAATGGCTTGCATTGAGGCATCGCTTGCACGGCTTGAGCGTGTAACGGCGGAGACGGCACGCCTCGAGAGGGTTGCGGCATCGCTTGCACGGCTTGAGCGTGTGCGGGCGGATGTCAATTTGGTGTGTTATGTCGGTGGAATTTTGTATCTTCGTGTATCGCCCACGGAATTGCAGTGGGTGACGGAAGAGATGGCAGCGGTGTATAGTGTGGAGTCGAATACGACTTGGAATGTTCAATAAGTAGAAGTTTATCATAACTTAAAAAAATATCATTATGGCAAAAGCATCATGGTTGAATGTGAACCCTGCAACGGGTTCGGGGAACAAG
>CAVJQR010000017.1:8307-22093 GCA_963651605.1 Agathobaculum sp. | reverse complement strand
CTAATCATCTGAATCATAATGCATTTCTTACGAAAAATAATTTTTCATCTTTTTTCGGCCTGAAAAGCTCCTCGAGAGGAGATGATCGATTCTCGAGGAACTTACGAGAGCTTCTTAGAAACTATACCCGACGGTAAACGAAAATTGGTGAGTTTTGGGTTGCGTGTTAAAATGCAATAGATTCAGCTCATAGCCGCAATTGACTACGAATTGATGTGCATAGAGAGACACTTTACCTGCAAACCCTGCATCCCAACGATAATAAGGCGAATAGGAGAATTTACTCTCTTCGCTGGTAAACTTATTGGTGTCATCCGACCATTTGACTAGTTTGTTTTTCCCTTTTTCGGCAAAACCGTAAGCAGCGAACCCTCCGATGCCGATACCAATGGCAATGTTTTCGTTGAAGTCGTGTTTGTATTTGGCCATTACTGGAATTTGCAAATGTCCGCTACGGGACTTCGAATGAATGAATTCTATTTCACTTACAGTGGTATTGTTCAAATCTTTGAAGTAGGTTCGGCTGTTGAAATGGGTCCAACCGCCTTTTGGGGTATAGGACATACCGGCACCTTCCTCTTTCGTTTGGTAGAAATATAAGCCGGTTCCGATGCCCCACTTGTTTGCTTCGCCATTGAAGAAATAGTCCAAGCCAAGCCCGACTCGAGGGGTGGCTTTGTAGGCGGTATTCGTGCTGGTAGATGTTATAATGTTCACTCCAATCTCCGGTGTCCATTTCACTTGCGCTTGCACCATGCCTGCTGAAAACAGTAGCAATCCTAAGTAAATTAACTTTTTCATTTTTCGATTTTGTTTTTATATATTTATTGTATAAAGTTTTTTTGTTTTCATTCTTCTCTTTTTTGAAAAAGGAATCATCAACATGAGCCACTCTCATGTGGCATTCACTCCCTTGTCTTTTCCGCTGCAAACATACGGTCGATATTTGGAAGAAAAAAATATTTTGGTTGGAAAAATTAAGACAAATGGTGATTGATTATCAGATAGTTACGAAAAATCATTGAGATAAATAAAAGTTAAAAATATGTCTAATTGTTTGATTTATAACGATTTTGTTGTTTAATGAATAGAATCAATAAATTCTTTCAAAAGATATTGAGACAAACTATTGCTGATTATCAAGCAGTTACAAATAATTATTGAGACAAAAGATTGTTAATAACAGAATGAAATGCGCTGATATATAGTGCTTTATATCAACTCTGTCAGAAAATCATAAAGCGAAGTCTTATTGGAGGGGAGGTCGAGCTTCGCTTTTATCCGCTGGCGGTTCTTGTAAATGGTATTGGTAGGTGTGCATAATAAGGCGGATATAGCAGCCGTATCAAACCCCAATACCGACAGATAACAAAGCTTACACTCGGCTTCGCTCAGCGATGATTCGGAGATTTGTTTGATGGCTGTCGGATAGACGAGCTTGATCAACTCTACGATTGCACTCCAATCACGTTTCAGTATTGGCGATTTTGTTTGATTCGGATCGGCAGTCTGTATGAATTCGTGCAATCGTTTCATGACAGGGGCGGATTCGATAAGTTTCTCCCGCTGATTTGAAAGAAGATTGTTCAGGCGTTCGGTCTCCTTTTGTTGCTCGTCGAATACCTTGCTCATCTCTTCGCGCGTGACGCCCGCCTGCTTCAGCTGTTTCAGTTCTTGGTGAAGAGCCCCTAATTGTTCTTTGTCTTTCGACAGCAGATACTCGAGAATAGCCAGCCGTTTCTGAACTTTCAATATCTCCATTTTCTTCTTTCCGAAGAAGACGAGTGCGATCATAGCGCCAATAATCAGCAACAATGAGGTGGTGAGGTGGACAATTATCATCCGTCCTTTGCTCTTTCTTAGCTCGGCATTGTCGAGAGCAATCTTCGAATGTTCATATTTTTTCTCCACCTCGACCATTTTCGAACTGTTCTTGATCATGTAGTCGACATAGGTCGTGTCTACATAGAGGTTAAGTATTTCGTAAGCTTTCTGATCGTTTCCAATGGTATGCTCCAATTTGGCCTCCAAATAGATGTTTTCGATGTGGGTGTAGGGATCGGATGCCTTTGTGTTTTGCGACAACTCCAATGCGTGTCGGGCTTCGTCAAATTTCTTTTGCTTCAAGTATACTTCAAACAAACCGGAGTAAGCTGCGGCATTCGGATGATATTCAATAGATTGATTTAGATAGTGCTCGGCTTTGTCATAGTCGTTTTGCTGCAAATGGAGGGTACCATAGCCGCTATATACATCCGACAACCCTACGCTGTCGCCATTGATTGACATGAGCGAGTCGGCCAATGCAAAGTAGTGCATGGCCGGTGCGATTGAATCCATATAACTACATTGCTGTGCCGCATGGAAATAGGAGAGAGCCACGCCATGTAGATTATGCTCCTGTTCGAAATAGTCGCAAGCCATCAGAAATTTTTCTTTTGCTTCGGGATAATTGTCGTGATATTCATGAAGATAGCCCATACAGAAACAGACATATCCCGCCGCATCATAGTCGGCTGCTTCCATAGCCAAATTGAAAGCATCGCTATAGGTTTGCATCCCCATGTCCGAATTCCAATCATCCAAGTAGGCTTGTCCCAAATAGAGTTTGATCCATGCTTGCTCCGACTTCGAGCCGTGCCGCATATAGTACTTGTCGGCCAACTGTAGTTGGAAAACGTAGGGCAACCGAGTCTGGATCGAATCGGCCAGTTTCCCCATCAGCATGCACCAACGTGCCTCTTGTCGGCTGCTGAGTCCTTCCGGAAAAGAGATACTGTCCAGCAGCGTATAGGCCTTCTTCGGATCCGTTTTGAAGAGAGCTTCGGCCTGATCAATCAAAGGGCGTGCTGTCTTGTCCGCGTGAGGAGAACATCCCGTGGCCATCCATAACAGAAGAAAAACAATAAGTCCCAATAGTTGCTTCATGGCGTAAACTTTGAAGCAAAGAAATGTATAAAATCTGAATTTTCCAAACGCCTTATGGCTATTTTGAAACGCTTCAGCGAGTCGGCTGTTTGTGGTGCGTTTAATAAAGTCAGAGAACCGAAATTTTTCTTGCCGTTGTGTGTTTTGTTCCTTGTTTAAAGCAACTTTTTGGCATCTGATGCGGCGGTTTCATTCACTTTCTTCCAATCGTTGAAAACCTTTTCCCGAACAGTTAAAAAATATCTCGGCAGTTTCGAAAAAGTTTCTCCGCACAAAACTCGAGTTTTCCCCCGAATGAACTGCAGTTTTCCCCCGAGAAAACTTTTCAGCATACGGGACTTTTTTTGTCAATCTACGCGTCTGTTTTGTTTTTGATTGACGATGGCTTTTCAAGTGGCATTTGATCTTGTTTTTTAGAAAATAGCGGGATGATTGTTAAAAGGGAAGAACATATAAAAAATACGCAGTCTGTTTTGTTAATATATTTCGTATCTTTGTAACAGAATATTGTAATATTTAATTTTAGATGAAAAAAATAGTTATTTCATTGGCCGGTTTGTTGTGTTCGGGCTTGCTTGTGGCGCAAGAGCGACCGGTCGCATCTTTGTATGGTACAGGCACGTGGGATGCAGACTCCCTCGGCAACCATCGCGTGGTGGTTTGTGTGGACAAACCCGGCGATGCGGTATTGGCGACAATGCAGTGGCGTCGTCATGATCAGAATCCAGAGCAGAAAAACGTAATTGTGGTAGATGCCAAAACGGGTAAACGGGTAACGAATGTATGTCGGTTCGAAGTGAATCAAGAGAAAGGAGAGGTGGCTTTTCAACCGCAGACGGTTCCGGGCAAGTATTACATCTACTATCTGAAGAATGTGCATAGCGGAAGCCGATACTATCCGACCGTTACCTATCCGGCTTTTGAGGAGACTGCCTCGACCGACTGGGTGAAGGCCAACAAGTTGAATGGAAAGAAAGCCCCTCAGCTGCCTGCTGCTAAAGTGGAGCAATATCAGGCCATCAGCCAATTCCACTCTTTCTATCCGATGGAAGTGATTGCAACGGCCAAGGAAAAATCGGCCCTGCTCAAGGCACATGCGGCCGACAAATATATTCTCTTTACCGAGGATCGCCGCTATCCGATCCGCATGACGGACGAGATCCCTTACAAGTGGATTGAAGACGACCGCCATGATTCGTTTACAGGTACGGCCGACAAGGGCGAATATTATACATTTCAGTTTGGAGTGTGGGCCACACAACAAGCGGTGAAGAACATCAAAGTGACATTCTCGGCCTTGAAAAATGCACAGACGGGCGAGACTATCCCGGCCTCCGCTTTCACATGCTTCAACACAGGCGGCGTGGATGTAACCGGAACTGTCTTTACAAAAGAATGCTCGGTCGAGAAAGGCAAAGTGCAAGCGCTGTGGATGGGTACACAGGTGCCGGAGCAATTGGCATCGGGCGACTACTCCGGTGTGGTAACTGTCTCGGCTGATGGCATCGATCCGAAAGAGGTACAGCTGACATTGCATGTGACCGACAACGTCATTGCCAACCATGGCGACAACGAACCGTGGCGTCACTCTCGCCTCCGTTGGTTGAACTCTCAGTTAGGCTTCGACGACGAGTTGATTGCACCCTATACACCGGTTGAGGTGAACGACCATACTTTCTCGTTGTTGGGCCGCAAGGTGAAACTTTCCGACGCAGGATTCCCTGAGCAGATCACGAGCTATTTCACAGAGACAATGACGGAGATCGGCGACCGGGGCCGCAACATGTTGGCCCAACCAATGAACTTGGTGGCCGACGGCGGCGAATGGGAGAATTTGGATTTCTCTATTACCAAACATAAACCGGCTACGATCGGATGGCATACGACCAACCAAAACAGTCGCTTCATCATGAACATGGATGCACAGATTGAGGCAGACGGTAATATGGAATACAAGGTGGTATTGATCGCTCGCGAAGACGGAACGGTCAACGATATTGCTTTGCAGGCCGAATTGGTGCCTGGCTTGGCTCGCTACATGATGGGCCTTGGCGAAAAGGGTGGATACTACAGAAATTTGGATTGGAAATGGGATGTACAGAAGAATCAGGACGCTGTCTGGACCGGCGATGTGAATGCCGGCTTGCAACTCCGCTTCTATGACAATCATTACGAACGTCCGCTGAATACGAACTTCTATCATCAGAAACCGCTCATCATGCCGGCTTCATGGAGTAACGACGGAAAGGGAGGAATCCAGTTGGCGTCCAACTCAACCGGTACCGAGGTGAAAGCTTATTCCGGTCAGCGAACTGTCAAGAAGGGCGACCGTCTCTACTATTATTTCAATGTTTTGGTTACCCCATTCCGTACCATCAATCCTGACAAACAATGGCAGGAGCGCTATTTCCACAGCTATAAGTTCATTGACGAAGCGCACAATTTCGGTGCAACTGTAGTCAATATTCACCATGCGAATGCAATCAATACGTATATCAACTATCCCTATTTGCTGACGAAAGAGATGAAAGCGTATATCGATGGTGCACATGCATTGGACATGAAGGTGAAGATTTACAATACAGTCCGCGAATTGTCCAACAGTTGTGTCGAACTTTTCGCTTTGCGTAGCTTGGGCAGCGAAATCTTCTCGCAAGGAAAAGGGGGTGGTTACTCTTGGTTGCAGGAACATTTGGATCAGAACTATATCGCCGCATGGTTTGCTGCTGAAGTGAAGGATGCCGCCATTGTAAACAGTGGCGTTTCCCGTTGGCACAACTACTATATGGAAGGTTTGGATTGGTTGCTGAAAAACGTCGGCATCGATGGTATCTACATCGACGACTTGGCCTTCGATCGTATGTCGATGAAGCGTGTCCGCAAGATTTTGAACCGCAACAATCCGGGCGCATTGATCGACCTTCACTCGGCCAATCAGTATAACAAGAGCGATGGTTTCGCCAACAGTGCGAACCTCTATCTCGAACATTTCCCCTATTTGGATCGTCTTTGGTTCGGTGAATATTTCGACTATAACATGCCTCCTGAGTTTTGGATCGTTGAGGTTTCAGGTATTCCTTACGGTTTGATGGGAGAAATGTTGTGGGAAGGCGGCAACAAGTGGCGCGGTATGTTGTATGGTATGACAGGACGTGCTCCGAGCACCGGCGAAGACAACCATTATATGTGGAAATTCTGGGATGAATTTGGCATGAAAGGCAGTGACATGATCGGCTATTGGGTATCGGACAACCCTGTAAAGACAGGTAAAGAGAAAACATTGGCCACCGTCTATCGCCACAAAGGAGAGAAGGCACTGATCTCGTTGGCCACTTGGGAAGATCAGGATGCGCAAGTCAATTTGCAAATCGACTGGGCCGCTCTTGGTTTGGATCCGAACAAAGCGACATTGCATGCTCCGGCTATTAAGAATTTCCAAGAAGAAAAAACGTGGAAAGTGGGCGAGACTATCACCGTTCCGAAAGGAAAAGGATGGTTGATCGTTGTAGAATAACATTGTAATAACAGTATAATCTAATCAGTGAATAACATGAAAAAGAGAATTTTGACTGTTTCTCTGATGTCTTGTTGGGCGGCTTTGGCTTTGCAGCCGGCCGCTGCCCAACAGGCTACCATTCAAGAACAGAACAAGGTGATGAAGACCTATCCGTTTTCTGATCCGAACCCGGTTGCACAACCGACGAATGCTTACTATCCTTACTTCCGCTTTGACGGTTTCTCAGCTGAGGGGAAAGAGCAATCGTGGAAGAGTGTCAACTTGGAAAATGACTATATTCAACTGACGATGTTCCCCGAGGTGGGCGGCAAAGTATGGGGCGCTACCGACAAGACAACGGGAAAAGCATTCGTCTATGACAATGGCGTAGTGAAATTTCGCGACATCGCTATGCGTGGACCTTGGGTATCAGGCGGTATAGAATTCAACTTTGGTATCATTGGTCATGCTCCCTCTTCCAGCACGCCTGTCGATTATTGGGTAGAAAAGAAAGCAGACGGAAGCGTGAGCTGCTACGTTTTCTCTTACGAATTGGTGACGCGTACGGCTTGGACCGTTGAAGTAAATCTCCCCAAAGACAAGGCCTATTTCACTACACATACGACATGGTTCAACCAATCGTCGGTAGATCAGCCCTATTACCATTGGATGAATGCCGGCTATCGTGTGGGTGACAATGCCGAGTTCTGCTATCCGGGTAACCATTATATTGGTCATTCCGGCGAGTTGGGCGGCTTCCCTGTTGATAACGATGGGCATAATATCGGTTGGTATGAGTCGAACGATTTTGGAAACTCCAAGTCTTATCATGTTTTGGGCTACTATAATGATTATTATGGTGTCTATTGGCATGGTGAAGATTTCGGTTCGATCCACCATGCAGACTTTGATGAAAAGTTAGGAATGAAGATCTTCTTGTGGGGCCTCTCTCGAGAAGGTGGCATTTGGGAAGACCTTTTGACAGACAACTCCGGGCAGTATATCGAATTGCAATCAGGACGTGTGTTCAATCAACCGGTCAATGCCAGCGGATTCACGCCATACAAACATTTCTCGTTTGCACCACAAATGACAGACGAATGGACGGAATATTGGTATCCGGTCAAGGGAATACAAGGAGTATCCAAGGCTTCCGACTTCGGGGCATTGCATGTGACCCGCAACGATGGAAAGATCAAATTGGCTTTCTCTCCGCTCGAAGCCGGCACCAACGATGTCAAACTTTATGCTGACGGCAAGTTGGTACAGACGCTCTCCTTATCGACGAAGGTATTGGAGCCGACCACCTTGGAGGCTTCCGTTCGCGTGCCGGAAGGCCATCTGAAGGTAGTGGTGGGAGATAACCGATTGGTTTACTCTGAAATCAAGGAAGATTATGAATTGCAGCGTCCGATGGAAACACCGGAGGCGTTCGATTGGAACTCTACTTTTGGCCTTTATACGCAAGGAGAGCAGTTGCTGAACCAAAAATATTTGGATCAAGCTGAAGTGAAGCTGAAGCAAGCATTGGAGAAAGAGGCTTATTATGCTCCGGCATTGGACCGTTTGGCCTCGCTCTACTATCGCGAAGGACGCTACCGGGAAGCTTTGGATATCTCGAAGAAGGCTTTGAGTTTGAACACTTACGACGGTGATGCCAACTATTTCTATGGATTGACGAACCGGGCTTTGGGCTATGCTGCTGAAGCAAAGGCGGCTTTCTCCATTGCCTCCTATTCGACATCCGTCCGTACTGCAGCTTATGAACAATTGGGCGAGATGTATGCATTGGATCAAGATTGGGAAAAAGCTATTCATTATGCCGAAAAGAGTTTGGAATACAACGAGATGAATCTCCATGCTCGCCAGTTGTTGATGGTGGCTTATCGTAAGACCGGGCAAAAAGCCAAGGCTCAAGAGCAGATAGATCTTGTATTGAAGAAATTACCACTCTATCATCCGGCACGTTTTGAGCAGACTTGTTGGGAAAACAGCAATGATTTGAGTAAATTCGGCTCGTTGATCCGAAACGAACTTCCATTCGAAACCTATATGGAGATCGCGGGTTGGTATGAGAACGTGGGGTGCTTGAAGGAAGCATTGTCATTATATCAATGTGCCTCTTCTTATCCGATCGCTCTTTATAGGGCAGCCTATTTGCAATCGGAAATGGGAATGAATGACGAAGCCGGCAAAACATTGGAAGCGGCCAATTCACTTTCACCACAGAGTGTGTTCCCATTCCGTCCGGAAACGTTGAAGGCATTGGATTGGGCTGCTTCGAAGAGTGACAATTGGAAGATTCGTTATTACGAAGGTTTGATCTATTGGGCTAACCAACAAGCGGACAAGACGAAAGAGTTGTTTGCACAATGTGAACCGACGGACTTTGCTCCGTTCTATTTGTCGCGCGCTCTGTTGAAACAAGGCGAAGAACGATTGGCGGATATCCAAAAGGCAGAAAGCATTGATCCTTCTTGGCGTGTGGCATTGGCTCTACAAAATTATTACACGGCCGCGGGCGATTGGAATAAAGTAGCTGAGGTCGGGAAGAAATATCAGCGCAAATACCCGGACAACTACTATCTGGGGTTGAAATATGCCAAGGGCTTGTGTGAAACGGGACAGTATGCTTCTTGTATCTCCTTGCTGAAGAAATTGCAAGTGTTGCCGAACGAAGGAGCTTACGCCGGCCGTGCTGTCTATCGTGATGCCAACCTTTATCAGGCAATGGACAAACTCTCGCAGAAAAAATATGCCGAGGTGTTGAAATCGGTTGAGGCATCAAAAGAGTGGCCCGAGAACTTGGGTGTGGGCAAGCCTTATGACGATCAGATAGACGACCGACTGGAAAATTATTTGACGGCTAAAGCTTATGCCGGACAAGGCAAAGCGGATGAGGCAAAAGCTCTCTATCAGAAAGTGGCGGATAAGGTAAGTCATTCGAAGAACTTCGGCACTGCCAATCTGCTTTCGGCTTTGGCTATGCGTGAGATTGGCAGAGAAGCGGATGCTAATACGTTGGTCGACTCGTGGAGCAAGCAATTTGCCGGAAACAAGACCGTCGAGTGGTGCGAAGCAATTTATAAGGGCGACACCCAAAAAGCGTCGGGCTTGATGAAGAGTCGTGCCGAACAAAAAGATTCAGCACCATGGGAGAATAGCTTCCGCGACTCGAATTTCGACTTGGTGGTGCGCTTGTTTCGGTAACTAAAAACCGGGTCATTATCTAAAAGGAAAAAGAAAAATGTTGGTTGCAACGAAAAAAATATCATTTTTCTCTTGCATTTGAAAAAAATATGTTACTTTTGCCGTGTCTAAAAAACAATAAATAATGACTCGATTTAGCTTTTCATATTACTTTTATTACTTTTACTTTAATAGCAAGGTGAAGGCAGGAGTTTGTATGTAAAGCATTGGTAATTGAAAATGTGACGATAGCAATATAAAGTCCTGCCGGAAACGGTGGGACTTTTTTTGTTACTTGTGGCTGAATTAAAGATAGTAAAAAAATAGAATGAAAAGGAAAGTAGCAATTCAAGGTATCGCAGGATGCTATCATGATATAGCAGCCCGGAAATATTTTGACAAGGATGAAGTGGAAACGATTCCGTGCGATACATTCAGTGATGTGATTCAGACGGTCAAAAAAGACCCGGATGTTATTGGACTGATGGCCATCGAAAATACAATTGCGGGTAGCTTGTTGCAGAATCATGAGTTGATACGGGAAAGCAATTTTAGTATTATTGGTGAATATAAGTTCCGAATCTCTCATTCGCTGGTGGCTTTGCCCGGTACTAAACTGGAAGATATCAAAGAGGTCAACTCTCATCCGATAGCCTTGATGCAATGCACAGAATTTTTGAAGACATTACCTGATGCCAAGGTGGTAGAGAAAGAGGATACGGCCGGAAGTGCCCGGTGGATTTCTGAGCAGCACATGGAGGGGCACGCTGCTATTTGCGGTAAATTGGCCGCTGAAATCTATGGCATGGAGGTGTTGGCCGAAGGCATTGAGACCAACAAACGAAACTTCACCCGGTTCTTGGCAATAGCAGACCGTTGGACGGCCGACGAGTTGCAGAAGAATTCGATCAAGAACAAAGCCTCCCTCGTTTTTGCCTTGCCTCACTCAGTGGGTAGTCTCTCCAAAATCCTTTCCGTTCTCTCTTTCTACGACATGAATCTAACCAAAATACAATCGTTGCCGATTATTGGTCGGGAATGGGAATACCTCTTCTACATCAATTTGACATTCAACGATTATACACGCTATCGTCAGGCATTGGATGCCATTCGTCCGTTGACTAAAGATTTAAAAATATTAGGTGAGTATGAAGAAGGAAGACAATCCTTGTAAGAAGACAATCGTTCCTGCTGACCGTGTCGGCAGTGTGCAAGAGTATTATTTCTCGAGGAAACTGAAAGAGGTGGCCGAAATGAATGCTGCCGGTAAGGATGTGATCAATTTGGGCATCGGTAGCCCTGATCTGCCTCCCTCGGAAGATACGATAGAAACGTTGTGCGAACATGCCAGGAAAGCGAACGAACATGGCTATCAACCGTATGTCGGCATTCCGGAATTACGCGAGGCTTTTGCCAATTGGTATAAGACATGGTACGGGGTTGAACTGAATCCGAAGACCGAGATCCAGCCATTGATCGGATCGAAAGAGGGAATTCTTCACATCTCATTGGCCTTTTTGAATCCGGGAGACGGCGTCTTGGTCCCGAATCCGGGTTATCCAACTTACAGTTCCGTCAGTCATTTGGTCGGAGCCAAGTTGATTCATTATGAATTGAAAGAGGAATTGGGGTGGCAACCTGACTTTGATGAATTGGAAAAGATGGATCTTTCCGGCGTGAAGTTGATGTGGACCAATTACCCGAATATGCCAACCGGTGCCAATGCCGGCATGGAATTGTACCAAAAGTTGGTCGATTTTGGTCGTCGACATCAGATCATTATTTGCAATGACAATCCTTATAGCTTCATTTTGAACGAACACCCACTGAGTATACTCAGTGTCCCGGGAGCGAAAGAGATTTGTATCGAAATGAATTCAATGAGTAAGGCGCACAATATGCCGGGATGGCGTATGGCGATGTTGGCATCCAACGCTCAGTTTGTCCAATGGATTCTCAAGGTGAAGAGCAATGTCGACTCCGGTCAGTTCAAACCGATGCAATATGCTGCCGTGGCAGCATTGGCAGCACCGAAAGCTTGGTACGACAAAATGAACGAGACCTATCGTAGCCGTCGGGCATTGGCGGGCGAGATTATGCACGCCATCGGTTGTGAATATGATGAAAACCAGGTGGGTATGTTCCTTTGGGGACGCATTCCCGACTCGATTTCTCATAGCGAAGCATTGGCAGACAAGGTGCTTTACGAAGCAAATGTATTCTTGACGCCGGGCTTTATCTTTGGTTCTCAAGGCGATCGTTACATCCGTATTTCGCTTTGTTGCAACAATACCATGCTACAAAAGGCATTGGATAGAATCAAGAAAATATATTAACATAAGAAATAAATAAAAGATTATGGAACAGATGGAATTGGAATCGATCCTCTTGCCAGGTGTAGATTCAAAGCGTCCAATCGTAATTGCTGGTCCGTGCAGTGCTGAATCGGAAGAGCAAGTGTTGAATACAGCGCATCAATTAGCCTCGAAAGGTATCAAAATATTTCGTGCAGGTATTTGGAAACCGCGTACAAAACCAGGTGGATTTGAAGGAATTGGCGTAGTCGGTTTGCCATGGTTGAAGAAGGTGAAAGAAGAAACGGGCATGTATACGGCTACGGAGGTGGCAACGAAAGATCATGTGTTCGAGGCATTGAAAGCCGGAGTCGATCTCCTATGGATCGGTGCCCGCACGACGGTAAACCCATTCGCCGTACAAGAGGTAGCCGATGCTTTGAGAGGTGTTGATATTCCGGTCTTGATCAAAAACCCGGTTAACCCGGACTTGGAGTTGTGGATTGGTGCCATTCAGCGTTTGTACGGGGCCGGTTTGAGACGTCTTGGCGTTATTCACCGTGGATTCAGTTCATACGACAAGAAAATATACCGCAACTTGCCGTTGTGGAATATCCCAATCGAATTGCGTCGCCGCATGCCGAATCTTCCGATCTTCTGCGACCCGTCTCATATCGGTGGAAAGCGTGAACTGATTGCTTCTCTTTGTCAGCAGGCGATGGACTTGAGCTTCGACGGCTTGATCATCGAGTCGCACTGTAATCCTGATGCCGCATGGAGTGATGCTTCACAACAGATTACTCCTGACGTGTTGGATTATGTGTTGAATCTGCTGGTTATCCGCGAATCAAACCAGACAACTGAGAATTTAAGCGAGCTCCGTCGTCAAATTGATGACATCGATGAACATTTACTTGAGCTTCTTGCAAAACGGATGCGCGTATCATGTGAGATCGGTGTCTACAAGAAAGAGCACAATATGCCTATCTTACAGTCCCCCCGTTACAGCGAAATTCTTGAAAAACGCTCAAGCATGGGACAGCAGATGGAATTGAGTCCGGCGTTCGTTAAGGAAATCTTGAAAGAGATCCACGAGGAGTCAGTTCGTCAGCAGATGATTATTATGAATGAAAGCAAGTAAATTGTCATGAAAATATTGATATTAGGTGCCGGTAAGATGGGATCGTTCTTCTCTGACCTACTGAGCTTCGACCATGAAGTGGCAGTGTTGGAGAAGGATCCGAAGCGGATGCGTTTTATTTATAACGCAATCCGTATGCAGAATCCGGAAGAGGTAAAGGCTTTCAATCCGGAATTGGTCATCAACTGTGTGACATTGAACCATACCATCGATGCCTTTGAGGAGGTGATGCCTTTCCTTTCCACGAATTGTATCATCTCCGATATTGCTTCAGTCAAGACACATATGCAGGAGTTTTACGAGAAAAGTGGATTTCGCTACGTCTCAACTCACCCTATGTTCGGACCAACGTTTGCCAACTTGGGCAATTTGAGTTGTGAGAACACGATTATTATCTCGGAAGGTGATTACCTTGGAAAAATCTTCTTCAAGGATATATACAGTCGCTTGCACTTGAACATTCGGGAATATACATTCGAAGAACATGATAAGGTGGTAGCTTACTCATTAGGTATCCCATTTGCATCGACCATGGTCTTCGCCGCTACGATGAAACATCAGGATGCACCGGGTACGACCTTCAAACGGCATATGAACATTGCCCGTGGATTATTGTCGGAAGACGATTACCTGCTGACGGAAATCCTTTTCAATCCGCGAACTCCTCGGCAGATAGAGCGTATTCAAGAAGAACTCAATACGTTGTTGGATGTTATCAAGCGTCACGATTCGGAAGGT
>CAVJQR010000017.1:3386-8297 GCA_963651605.1 Agathobaculum sp. | reverse complement strand
GTATCAAGAATTTTTTGACGAAGATTCGCAAGAATATTGAATGATTCATTTCCCTTTTGCGGGAAGAAGAAAGGCGGTTGTATGGAGCAAATTTCATACAACCGCCTTTTGTTTCTCCTTTTCCTTCTCAAGTTTCGTTTAGTTTCATGCGGAGCAAACTGCAGTTTCTTCGGCATGAAACTGCAGTTCGTTGCCGAACAAATTTTTCGAAATATCCGATGGAGGTTTCAAAACATGAGGAAGTTCATTATAAAAATAGCGGGAGGAAGACAATTCTGTCTTCCTCCCGCCGGATAGTTTATACGGATATTACCTGTTTACTTAGAATGAAGCGTAACCGGGGTTCTGCGTCAAGTTTGAGTTTGTTTGCCATGCATCCTGTGAGATGGGGAACAACTTCAAATAGTCGTCTGTCTTTCTCGGGCAGCCGGATGAAGACCACATATCCTTGTCGTAGCAACCGAAGCGGATATCGTCCTGACGAGATTGTAATTCCCATGCGAACTCGAAGCGACGCTCCAACTGAACTTCCTTCAATGTTACGGTTGGGTAGTTATGGTTGCTGTCACCATAAGCACGAGAACGAACTTGGTTAACCAAATCTGTTGCATCGGCTGTGCTGCCACCGCTGCGGAGCAATGCCTCGGCTTTCATCAACAGAATGTCTGCATAACGCCAAATGTGGAAGTCGTTTTCCATGGCATCTACCAAGTCGTCGGCGAATGTCCATTTAAAACAACGAGCACCATCATGCTGGTTGACAGCTCCCCAAGTTGTACCGTCGTATTCAGTACCCGGGATCATGGTAACCTCTACCGTATGGTTCAGTTCATAACCGTGGTCGGTGATCACCGGCTGTCCTGTAGATTTATCGTACATCATACCGATCAAGTAGGTTCCTTCGTAACGAGGATCCTCAACATCGAACTGCTTTACGTAGTCCGGTTGTGCACAAACACCGTTCCAAGTACTGCTGGCAGTGTTACCCAATGCTAAATAGTCCTTATAGTGCAATGTGCGGTTCATCAACTGGTTACGATTATCTTTATCGGTGTCTGTCTTAGAATAAGGAGCAGACAAGATTGCCTCGCCTGAATTTTCGTTTGTCAAAGAGAAGTTGTCTTTCCAATTCGGCTCCAAAATATATCCCATTGCCATGACTTTGTTACAGCATTCGATTACCTTCGTGTAAGGATCAGAGCATGTTACGCCCCAAGCCTCAGCATTCAAATACAATTTAGCCAGCAATGTATAAGCTGCACCCTTTGTGAACTTTGCATAGTTGCCGGCTCTGTCAGGGCATTGTTCGGCGATTTCATTCACTTCTTTGAGCAACCAGTCGAATACTGTCTGACGAGTTTGACAAGTAGGCAACTCTTTGTCGTCATAGTCTGTTACCAATGGGACATTTCCCCATTCGTCCATCATCTTGTAGATCCAAAAGGCGCGGACACCACGGATTTCAGCAACAGCCTGTTTCTTTTCCGCATCATTCAACACCGTTGCATTCTGAACCACCTGCATGTTGGCATTACAAGTACCGATAGCTTCGGAAGCATTTGACCATGCACCTTTGATTGCACTTGTTTGAGCCGTATAGGTGTGCATGTGGATTTCACGATACTGACCGCCATCGTACCAGTCGCCACCATAACGGGTAGGGGTTACGGCACTTGAGCCAGCCATTTCGTCCAAAGTAAGGAAGTTACCTCCTGCCATATAGACTTTCAATGTTTTGTAAACTGTACCGATCAAGGCATTTACCTGAGTCTCGGTTTTACCAAACTCCTCGGCCGGGAGTTTGTCGTATACTTCTTCATCGAGGTTTGTACATGCCGGCATCACAGAGAATAATGAAGCGCATGTCAAAGCTGATATGATAAATTTTTTATTCATAATTGATTCAAGTTAAAAATTAGAATGTTAAGTTAACACCAAATGTAAATGAACGTGCCTTAGGCATGTAGTTACGAGGTTCGATACCGGGAGACAAACCGGCGTTATCGTCGCTGGCTTCTCCGCGGAACAGTTCAACTTCGGGGTCCAACCCTTTGTAACCTGTGATGACAAACAAGTTCTGGGCTGCCACATAGATTCGTGCTTTATCCAACCAGTCGATAGATTTTGTGTTGAATGTATAACCGATTGACATGTTGTCCAAGCGGGCGAATGAAGCATCTTCCAAGTAGTATGAGCAAACGCGGGAGTTTTCACGCATTGTCAGCAGGTTGTCGTTCTTCATGGCGTTCGAACCACTGATGTACGTGTTGTTACCATAAGCAGCAACCGGGTTGTTCAATACTTTGTTGCCGATTGTACCGCGGATGAAGAAGCTGGCATCCCAATTCTTCCAAGAGAAGGTGTTGTTCCATCCAAATGTCAGGTCTGGCTGAGCACTGCCTACGTATGTGCGGTCATCGTCTGTGATCTGACCATCACCATTGATATCTTCGATGATGAACTTACCGTTCTCGTCGATACCGTCACACTTCAACATATAGAACTGGCCTACAGGATAGCCCTCTTCAACTACGTGAGAAGTAACGCCTGATGCACCACGGATCCATGGATCACCAACATATACACGGCTGGTAGTATACAAGTCGCTTGACAGTTTCGTGATCTTGTTCGCATTGTGAGACAAGTTGATGGCTGTGTTCCAAGTGAAGTTCTTGTTGCGGATAACGTCCAAGTTCAAAGCCAATTCAATACCTTTATTGCTCATATCGCCTACGTTGGCTGCAATCTTGTTGTAAACGTAGGTCGGTGTCGGAACTGAATAGTTATAAAGCATGTCTGAAGTCTTCTTGTCGTAGTATTCGATGGTACCACCCAAGCGGCCATTGAACAACTGGAAGTCCAAACCGATGTTGAACATCGCTGTTGATTCCCATTTCAAATCCGGGTTGGCATTCTGAGAAATACGGAAAGAAGTAGCGGTTGAACCATTGTTATAATATGTACCATATGCTTCGTAAAGCTGTAATGACTTGTAAGGTTGCAAACCATCTTGGTTACCGGTTACACCATAACCTGCGCGCAATTTCAAGTCTGTGATCCATTTGATATCCTGCATGAATGCTTCCTGAGAGATTCCCCATGCAGCAGATACTGACGGGAAGATACCCCATTTGTGATTGGCACCGAACTTGGAAGAACCATCACGACGTACAGTAGCAGTAATCATGTAGCGTTCGTTGTAGCTATAGTGAACACGTCCGAAGAAAGAGATCAACTTATAGTTGTTGTTGTCTGAAGTAACATTACCGATCTTCAAGTTATTACCTGCTTGGATATTGTCTGCACCCATGCTGGATACGGCGAAGTTGGTGGCTTCTGCCTTTTGGCTACCGAATGAGTTTGATTCCCAAGAATAACCTAATACGGCGTCAATCTTATGCTGTTCGTTTGAACCGAAAGCCTTGTTGTAGTTAGCCGTCCATTCCATCAAGTCACGGTCCCATTTCATATTGCGTCTAACGGCTCTACCATTGTTGTCATCACCCAAAGAGTTTTCAGGATCTTCCCACAATTTGTAGTCGTTCATGAAACGGCTCTTGTACAAGTTTACTTTTACGTTCAACCCTTCGATGATTTCGAACTGAGCATCACCTTGGCCATAGAAGTAAGAGTTGCTGCTCTTCTTGTAGTTCTGTTGTTGGTTCTGAACGGGGTTACCTTGGTTATAGTTCTTGTTGGCATCTGTAAAGAATGTACCGTCTTCGTTATAAACAGGGTAAACAGGAAGCATATTGTATGCCAAAATATAGTCATCAGAGAACGGCATCTGCATATCTGTCAATGTGGTTGATCCCGTCAATCCAATACGCAAACGGTCATTGATGGCACGTTGCTGGAACTGGAAGCGGAAACTGTGACGTTTCATCCAGTTGTCTTTTGCAATACCTTTACGATCCAAGTAGGTGTAAGATGCACGGTAGTTGCTCTTTGATGAACCGCCTGACAAAGAGAGGGAGTGGTTTTGAGAAACACCTGTACGAAGCATTTCACCGAACCAGTCAGTGTCGGCATTGTATTTGTCGTAAACGCTGATGTCGTTACCCAACTGTTGGTTGGCAGCACGCCATTCTGAAGCATTCAACATATCAGGTTTGTTGGCAACCATGTCGGCTGTAACATATCCGTTGTAGTTGATCTGCGTCTTTGCTCCTGAACCGCGTTTTGTGGTAATCAAGATAACACCACCGGCAGCACGTGAACCGTAGATGGCTGCTGAAGAGGCATCTTTCAAGACAGAGATTGATTCGATATCGGTCGGAGATACGGTTGACATATCACCACCCGGAACACCATCGATAACGATCATCGGGCCGTTGTCATTCTGCAATGTGTTTGTACCACGCAAGCGGATCTGAGAACTACGAGTCACATCACCGGAACCTGATGTAATCGTCAAACCTGCCACTTTACCTTGCAACAAGTCTGAAGCATCACGGTTGACACCTTTATTGAAATTCTCTTCCGATACATTGGCAACAGAACCGGTAATCTCTTTACGGGTCTGAGTACCATAACCGATGGCAACGACTTCACCCAAGTTGACTACGGATGAACTCATTTGAATATTCAGCGAGCTTCTGCCTTTTACGGCTTCTTCAATCGTGTTGTAACCGATGTAAGAGAACTGAAGTACCGCCTTGTTTAAATCCTTGACCGTAAGGTTAAACTTACCGTCCATGTCGGTAATTGTACCATTTGTAGTTCCTTTTTCTACAATGTTTACACCAATAACCGGCTCGCCGGTTTCATCTTTAACGACGCCCTTTACCGATTGGGCGAATGCCACTGCGCAACTAAGGCACAGAAACATAGAAAGTAAGGATATCTTTCTATGCGCCATGAGCATGCATAAAAATGTTTTTCGCATAAAATTTAAGGAGAGTTCAATGG
>CAVJQR010000017.1:0-3376 GCA_963651605.1 Agathobaculum sp. | reverse complement strand
ATAAACCTAATGCTGTTGCGTTTTTAACATAAATCAATTCTTGGAATCTTTCCTCTGATTCATATCAATTCAGTTAAATAATTTCAAATACTCAAGTTTGCGGCTCTCTTGTGTTAAAAAACATGGCTTTGTAACAAAGATGGATAAAAGGAAGCGTTAACAATTTTTCGCTTCCTTTTATGGTAGAAAGAAAAAGTTTACAATGCAAATCTTAAACTTTTAAAAAACCTTGTTTCTTCAAAACTTGCAAAAAGGCATCGGAAAAGTATTCATTGTTGGCTTTTGTATAGCGAATATCGGTAAAAACTTGTGCTAATGTCTCCTTTTTGTTGATTTCTACAAATTCTTTGTTTGCTGGAAAGGCCTCTTTTTCAGCATACAAGCGGTCGATTGAAGCCGGGGTATAGTCTTGATAACTCTCCTCGTGCATGATAGCTGCTAATGGCAACCGTTCGCTCTGTTCGGGCAGTGGTGTCTGTGGATAGCCGACTGTTATTGTGACGATCGGAACGACTCCTTTCGGAAGCTGCAGGGCTTCGATGATCGGAGCGGCATTGTAAGTCGTTGTCCCTAAGTAGCAAAGTCCGAGGCCCTTCTCTTCAGCCGCTTCGGCAAAGGCTTCAGCATAGAGCATGGCATCAATCGTTGCAGCCATGAAGGTTTGTAAATTGTCGAAACCGGCCTCGGCCTTTCTATTTTCGGCCCACTTGTTGAAGCGGTTGATGTCTGCACAAAAAGTCAAGACAACAGGTGCCGAGGTGATCATTGGTTGGTTGAAATGAGCCGGAGCCAGCTTTTGTTTGTTGGCTTCGTCGCGAGTCACCACGACACTGTAAAGTTGCATATTGCCGGTGTTCGAAGCGCGCATAGCCACTTCCAATAGCTCGTGGAGCAATTCATCTGAAATTTTTTCGGATGTGTATTGGCGGATACTCCGCCGTGTTTTCATCGTTTCTATCATTTTCTTGCCTGAAATTGTTGTTTGTAGACAAATTTACAATAAAAAATGATTATATTTGGGACCGACAAAGGCTTTTTAGCGTCTGTCTTTTTTTGAACTTTAAATTTGTACTTATAATAAATGTAGGGCATGGTGGCTGAACATGAAAAACACAAGGGCAGACCACACGCTTTTTAACTGATAAATTTTATACGACCATGATAGAGAAAAATAGGACCTTGACGGCTTCATCTGCACATGTTGTTTGGCTTGATGTCGTTCGTTTTGTAGCAATGTTCACTGTAGTATGTTGCCACAGCGCCGATCCGTTCAACTTCTATACGGGCGACTCTGCCGATTTGGAGTCGATCATGTTTTGGGGAGCTGCTTGGGGCTCTGCCCTTCGTCCGTGCGTGCCGTTGTTTGTCATGATTACCGGTGCCTTACTTTTGCCTGTCAAGATGGATACCACCCAATTCTATAAGAAAAGAATCAGTCGTGTGTTTTGGCCTTTTTTGCTATGGTCGGTGCTCTATTGTCTCTTTCCTTGGGTGTTGGGCCTGCTGAAGTTTGCCCCCGATACGATTTTAACATTCTTTCCTTATGCCGGCGAAGAGGCCATGAAGCAGTCGCTGGGTGTTTCCCTTTCGTTTATTTCGCAAATACCGATCAACTTCGCACCGATTGATGTCCATATGTGGTACATCTATCTGCTGATCGGACTTTATCTCTATATGCCCATCTTTTCGGCATGGGTGGAGAAAGCCTCCGAGAAAGCGAAGCTTTGGTTCTTGGTTGCTTGGGGCGTAACCCTGTTCGTTCTTTATCTGAAATATTACGTATCGAACTATATTTGGGGTGCTTGCGCTTGGAATGAGTTCTATATGCTTTACTACTTTGCCGGCTTCAATGGTTATCTTCTTTTGGGCCACTATTTACGAACCCACGATTTTTCCTTGAAGCAAGTGCTGGGCTTGGGTATACCGATGTTTGTCGTTGGCTTCTTGATCACCTTCTTCGGTTTCCGTCATATGATGGGATTGCCGAATCATACCGACGACCAGACAGAGCTTTACTTCTATTATTGCTCTCCGAATGTGGTGATGATGACGGTGCCTCTCTTTCTTCTTTGTAAAAAAGTACGGATCAAATCCGAATTTGTTTGTCGGGCATTGGCCAACTTGACCGTCTGCGGATTTGGCATTTATATGGTGCATTTCTTTTTGACCGGTCCGAGTGTGGCTCTGATGCGTGCCATCCATTTGCCGATACCCGTTCAGATTCCTGCAGCGGCCGTTGTGGCATTCTTTGTCTCTTGGGTGATTATTGTGGTTATCCGTCGCTTGACAGGAAAAACAGCCAAGTATTGGGTGGGCTAAAAACACGGCGGTTTTGAGAGAAAAATACCCCTGTTTTCTGTCAAAATCACCCGTGTTTTTCACTTAAAACATCCGTGTTTTTTTGATGAAAAATTGCAACTTGCTATTGCGATTTTCAAAAATGTTTTGTTCCTTTGTTGGGCAAGTTGTTGAAAACGATGTCCTTGATATTGCTTATCTTCTTGCAAACGAACTGTGAAAAAATAGCCTAATTACTTAACAGAGCGAACAATGAAAACACTTTACATACTACAATATACAAGTCTCATCGTTATGATGATTTTGGTTGTTTTATTGCTTTCGTCGAAAATGTGCGTTCGATGGGCTAACAAGCAGTATGAACAATCGCGATGGATGGTGCTTCTTGGCATTTGCATGCTCGCTATTCATTATTATATGCAATTGAAATTCAACTTGCGGGCTCTTGGCGACGATATAGGTGCTGTCATCAATTTTTTCTTTTATATTCCGAGTCTGTTCCTCCTCACGATGGGAGTATACAATATAGCAACATCGGGGCAGCGACGATGGCATGTGGTCTGTAAAACTTGTTTTTCTTATGCTTTGTCATTAGCCGTTTTTGTCATTGGCTATAATCGCCATGAAAGTGCGCATATAGGTCGTTGGTTGTATATCCTACTCTTTATTTTTGTGGTAAGTATGTTCTATTTTGCCTATGTAACGACCATTGAAGTGCGAAAAAAAAAGGATGTGATTGAGAATCTGAGCAGTACCGATTTGTTTTTTTTTACTCATTATGTGCGCATCAGTATCGGGTTGATAGCATTTTCGGCCATTGTCATGTCGTTTACCCTCATCTCTTCCTCCTATCTTTATGTCATAGGGCCTATAGTGTTGGTCGTTATCACCTTTTTCACGATCAGCTTTATTGCTCTTGGTTACAACTATATGCCGACAGAAGATCTTTTGGAAAAGAAAGAGAAAGCAGCGGCTTTGTCTGCTAAAAAAGTAGAACAAGTTAAGAAAAAGCCGGTATTCCAACCCAAGCCTGTCCATACCGGCACCTCGCAGTCTACGCTATCAAAAGAGCGTGTGG
>CAVJQR010000016.1:20520-22541 GCA_963651605.1 Agathobaculum sp. | reverse complement strand
GAGCTGGTTCAGCCCCATTTCATACGCAAAATAGGTCAGGGCCGGATGATAAATAATAAATGAAGAGCCCTTGACCGGGGCCAATATACGAAGCACCTCTGCCTCAACCTCTTCAATTTCCTGCAGAGCCGTTTCATAATTCAGCGCATATTCTGCTCTGTTTTCCGGATCCATGTCAATCAAAGCATCGGAAATGTTGCGTACCATGGCGCGCGCCCCTGAGAAGGATGTCCATATATGTGGATCGATCAAGCCATGATGATGCTCATGATGTTCATGTTCATGCACATGTTCTTCCTCATGATTCTCAATCAGATTCATCCCTTTAGAGAGATCAAACACTTTCATATCGGGGTTTTGCTCTTCGAGTCGCTCCATCCAAGCCAGTTCAAAGCCGATATATCCTATCCGAAAGTAAGCCATGCTTTTCCCGATTTGAATCATCTGTTGCGGTGTCGGATCGTAAGTTTCGGGACTTTGCCCCGAAGGGGTGACGCAGTTGATATGGAAATGGTCGCCGGCTATTTTCTCAACAAAATAGCGTTGCGGTTCGATAGTTACCGATATCAGTCGTTCATCCGTTGTTCCGCTGCAATCTGCAAGAAGAAAAGCCGTCAAAAGCAGTAGTAATGTATATAATTGTTTCATGAATCTTATTTTTGGACAAAAATACATGATTATTTTCAGATATAACCTATCTTCTCCCCGCCTTTGCGAAGAGAAATGCAACAGAAGCGCATTCCAAGAGGGCTTTTACCCCTCTCCAATCCCCATCTTTTTGTCATTTCAAAGCCTTTTTCTTCGCATTAATGTTTTTTAAATCGCAAGAAAGAAAAATTAATGATAAATATTTGGTTCCGGTCTTGACATCCCGTAGCTTTGCATCGTGGTTTTTTCATAATAGTATTAGATTTAAGGTTAACAAAGTTGATTAGGGGCTGTCGTGAGACAGTCTCTTTTTGTTTTTAGCCGCTTCGTCTTCGAAAAACATTCATCTCCCGACATTTTATTTTTCAAAATCAGCTACAAACAAAAGAGCATTATCGTCTGCCCTTTTGTTGAAGATATTGAATCAGTTCGTAAGGGCGGTCGGTTTGTATCACAGTTGCTCCTTGTTCCAAAATCCAACCCCAACTTTCATCGGCTTGTTCCAATTCAACAGCCCGGTCATCGTCGTGTCCCGCATTCAGTGATGGCCACAACGAGTTGATCCATACCTTCGAGCCATTCTCTTCTATCTTTTGAATCAACCGCAATGCCTCGGGGGTAGCCTCTTCGAGGCAACACTCAACGACCACAGGAGCGTATGCTTTGTATCCTTCGATCAGCTCTGCCGCATCCGATTTATTGAGATTGACGACCGGCATATAGATCACTTTGTTGAGCACATCGCCATTCTCGGCCGCTACTTTCTCATAAGGATAAGACGATTTGACAATGACTTGGCCTACAGTATTCGTCTTGACCAACAACTCATATACTTCCTTGAAATAGTCATATCCCTTGTCGATATTGATCAGAATTTTCCCCTTCGTCAGGTTCAACACCTCCTCGAGCGTAGGAATCTGATGGAACGTAACGCGGCCCATGCCGTTTTTCAAATGAAACCGATGCAACTCTTCGAGCGTATAATCTTCCACTTTTCCCTTACCGTCTGTCGTACGGTCAATTGTCCAGTCGTGCATCAACACCAGCTGATTGTCTTTTGTCTTCTTCAGATCTATCTCAATCATGTCCACCCCTTTGTCGATACAGTTCTTGAATGCCTGCAATGAGTTCTCGGGAGCATTCCGCCAATCGCCACGATGTGAGGCAACCAACACCTTGTCTGATGATTTATCTTTCAATATTGCCATCAAACGATCGGTCTGTTCTTGGGCAAAGAGGGAGCAAGTGAAGGCAAACAACGCTATAACACAAAAAATTTTTCTCATATTTTTATCTTTTTCTTTTCTGACAAAGATACAACGTTGAAAACATATTTGCAAGGCTTATGGATGAAGAAACAGTTACAATAGCAA
>CAVJQR010000016.1:0-20510 GCA_963651605.1 Agathobaculum sp. | reverse complement strand
AGGGTCAAATCATATTCGGCAGTTCTGAAAAGTTTTCTCGGAGGCAAACTGCAGTTTCATGCCGAATGAACTGGAGTTTTATGCGGAGAAAACTCGAGTTTTCTCCTATCAAAACTACAGTTTTCTCTGCATAAAACTGTAGTTAAGACGGGAGATGTTTTTCAAAAAGATTACATGCCTTGCTGCGTTTGACTGCTACCGCTGTCCATTCCGCCGTCATCGTTGTTGATACCGCGTCTTGCTTTCTTGATACCATCCTTCAAGTTTCCGAAGCGGTACGTAAGACTGATGCGCAAATCGCGGGTGGTCATGTGGTTGATCGTCTCCATATGGAACGCAGCGTCGTCTGTCGTATTCTTCATCTCGAGAGTCTTCCACAATGGGTTGCTAACGCTCAAGGCAACCGTCAGTTTCTTCTTCAAGAAGCTTTTGTTTACAGCAAAATCGGTAAAATACATCGGTGAGCGTTTTCCTTGGATAGAGATTCGCGGAGAAAAATAGCCTCCACGCAAATCAATTCGGAAATCTTTCGGCAAATTGAATTGGATATTTCCAAATACGCGTCCACTAAAACCGTTGTTAGCCATACCCGTATCGCTATTCAAATCCTCGTAGTCTACGCCGCCATTCACCATAAACCGCAACAATTCAATCGGAGCATAGCTGGCATAGAGAGAGAGCCCCACTTGCTTACTCTTACCAATATTGTCGTAAGTCGTCTCTGAAATGTTGTTGTTCATCTTGACAACCTCCTCGATCGAGTTGTTTTGGAAACGATAACTAAGGTTGGTGTTCATGTTGAACTTCGTATTGAAATAGCTATAATTCAAACTGATACGATTGCTCTTCTCCGGACTCAAGTTCGGATTACCATAACTGATATTCTCAGGGTCGGTCGTGTTTACATACGGATTCAAGAAGCGGATGTTCGGACGACGGATACGCATGTTATAACCAACACGAATCTGCTGCGCCATATTGATTTTGTAGGACATCGTAATGTTCGGTACGACATTGAAATAGTTGGTACCGAAATCCATGTCAGGGGCATATTTAAAGCTGGCGTTCAACGATGTTCCCTCGGCACGGGCACCTACTTTGAAGCCCATCTTGCCGACACTCGCATTGTAACCTACATAGCCGGAATAGATATGTTGGTTATGGCGGAAGTCGCTATTAGCATCCGTCTCCGTATCCCATCCCTGTGTCTCGTCGTTAAACAGTTGTTTCAACGTTTCACTATCGCTCTTGCGGTAAATATATTTCACGCCCACTTCGAACGATTGATTCGGCCAAGTCGGCGTCGTATAGTCAATTTGAGCCGTATGCTCAGAGGTGGCCGCCTTGTTTATATCCCATCTCGGATAGTTGCTGTCAAGAGGATAGTCACCCACCAAGTTCAACAAATCCGTATAACTCTCGCTATTGTTCGGCGTACGACTGAAACGATATGAGACAGTCAGCAGTTCATCTTTTTTATGCGTCGAATGCTGATAATCTAAGTTCAAGTCGGTCGATCCAAAGGTTGAAGTCGAACGGCTGTTTCGGTTGAAGCTATAATCAAAATCAGACAAGGTAGCCCCGCTGTTCATCAATACGTCGTATTCCGTCTTTGTCGTTCCATCACCACGGAAGAGGTTCAATCCCATGCTCAACAAGTTCAACGAGTCGATCTCATAACTGCCCTCTATATAGCCAAATTGGAAGGGTCCCACTCGTTTGCTGCGTCCTTTTTGCGTCAACAATGTAGGTTGGTTCGTCTCTGATGCAAACGTTTCACGAATTGAAGAAGCATCATTCCACGGGGAGTTCTCGTGATTGTATTTATAGTTTCCCGTCAATCCAAACTTTCCGAACTTGGCTGAGAGATAAGCTCCGGCACCCATACGGCCCAGCAAGCTGGCATCAGCATTTATGGATGCCGTATAACCATCGAGCACACTGCGTGAAGTGATGATATTGATGATACCGCCCACTCCTTCAGCATCGTACTTCGAGCCCGGATCGGTAATGACTTCAATGTTTTTGACGGAGTTGGCCGGCATGCTTTTCAATACATCTGCCGGGTTATTGTTCATCATATTGGAAGGTTTTCCGTTGACATAAATCTTGAAATTGGTAGAGCCCTGCAACTGAATCTCGTCATTACCATCGACTGTAATCATCGGCACCTTACGAAGCATATCCAATGTGTTGCTCGTTTGTGCTTCAGGGTCATCGTCCAAGCTATAGGTCAATTTGTCCATTTCCACCTTGACCAGTTTCTTTTGTGCCGTCACATGCACCTCTTTCAACACTTTATTGTCAGCATGCATGTAGACTGTTCCTAAATTAAGGTTGCTTTGTTGTTTGCGGATGGTAAATCGTTTTGTGGCATTGGCCATACCGATGGACTGCAATTGTAAGATATAATTTCCTGGCGACTTCAGATCAACTTGAAATTTACCGTCAATGTCGCAAGCCACCAATAGGACTGATTTCTGAGGAGCATTGGAAAGAGCAAAATTCAAGGTGGCATAGGGCACCGTTTCATTGCTCAAAGAGTCCACGACCTGCCCCACTACAGTGTAGACTGTTCCTGTTTTCTGTGCTGCTACAGACCAGCCGAAAGAGAGAAGTGACAGGAAAATGACAAACAATTTGTGTTTCATTCTTTTGTAAATGTTTTTCTAATGGGTTATTACTTTTATTTTGGGAAACAAAAATACCCTATTTGCCAAAAGGAAAATAGGGTTGAAAGACTAAAGAAAACTAAAAGATAATATTTTTTATTCTTGATTAAACGTTTGCTATCTATCGTAAGTCTAAAAGGATTAATTTTGCCGATAAATAGTTTTTCCAATAGCAAAATCGATGATCAAGAACTTTATTTTAGTCGGCTTGGGGAGCTTTATGGGAGGCGGATGCCGCTATTTGCTTTCAAAATGGGTACAGGCTTCAACATTGTCAACATTTCCTTTCGGAACGCTTTCCGTCAATCTCCTCGGATGCCTGTTTATTGGCATCTTCTATGCTCTTTTTGACAAGGGACAGCTCGTAAGTCCTGACTTGAAACTATTCTTGACAGTCGGCTTTTGTGGTGGGTTCACTACCTTTTCGACCTTTATCAATGAGAATATGCAACTGATCAAGCTCTCGCAAATACTCTCGTTTTCTTGTTATCTCGGCCTTAGTTTGGCCGGTGGGGCTCTCGCTTTCTTTGCCGGACAAGCATTGGTCCGTTTTGTTTACAACTCATAATTTTTCAGATATGCCACTGTTTTTTCTACTGCCAATCGCACTCTATTTAGCCGGAAACGGATACGTTTTCTATCGCGGTTGGGAGATTGTTTCACAACTTCCGGCGGCAGGCAGATGGATCTACTCCATAGCCTATTTGTTGGGTACCTTTTCATTCTTCCTTGTAATGGCCGAACGGCATCCTAACCTCTCACCTTCATGGATGCATGGCCTCTATTGGCTGAGTATGAGCTGGCTTGTCTTTACGCTCTATATGGTACTGTTTCTTCTCGTTGCCGACATAGTGGGATTGCTTCATCTGCATATTCCCTACCGTTTTCCGATATGTTTAGGGGCCACTCTTCTCTGTATGGGCTATGGATTCTATCGATATACACGCCCGGATATAAACACAATGACATTATCGATCGACAAGAGTGTCAATGGTCCCAAGCAACTGCGCGTGGCATTGGTGAGCGATGTGCATCTCGGCTATGGAACAAACAAGACACGACTGCAATACTATATTTCATTGATCAACGAACAACACCCCGATTTGATCCTTTTGGCAGGTGATTTGATCGACAGCAATATTACACCTGTCGAGCAGGAAAACATGAAAGAGGAGCTCGCTCAGATAAAAGCTCCGATGGGGATCTACATGTCACCAGGCAACCATGAATATTTTGCAGGAGTCGAAAAATGCCGTTCTTTCGTACGGAAAGAAACACCTATAACATGGATGCAAGACACCACTCTGCAATTGGCCAACGGTATTCAACTAGTTGGAAGAGACGACCGTTCGAATCCTCGGCGCAAATCACTGAAGCAACTTGTCCAATCGCTCGATCCGCAAAAGCCTATCCTACTGATGGATCACCAACCCAATCACTTGGACGAAGCCGTAAACAACGGAATTGATTTGCAAGTGAGCGGACATACGCACCAAGGACAAATATGGCCTCTCAGCTTACTGACCGACCACCTTTTTGAAGTGAGCCATGGCTACAAACAAAAGGGAAAGACGCATGTCTATGTTTCGTCGGGGCTCTCATTGTGGGGACCGCCCTTCCGTATCGGAACACGTAGTGAATTGGTTATATTGGACTTACAATTCAAATAAACGATGAAAGTATTCTTGCAATCCATCTATCTCCAATTATTGTTGACCCCTTATATTTATTACCGAGGTCGGCAAGCACTTCCTGCATCGAAGCGGTATCGCCTCCCCTATACCTTGCTGTTTATATTGGAGGGAGTCCTCTATCTGATCGGATTCTTCGGACATAATCTATTGCCCGACACAGTTTTCATCCCAATCATGAACGTTTGCAACACGTGGTATATTGCATCCATCTATCTGACTATAGGGCTGTTGGCGTTGGAAATTGTTCGATATATCGCCAGAAAGCAATGGGGATATCAAGCCTCGACAAGGGTAAAGCTAACTCTTTTCTTTGGCTTTCTCTTCGGCATATCGTTGTTACTGGTGAAAGCGCACAGCAATGTGGTCAATCCTATTGTCCGCCATCTATATATTGATTTGAAGAAAGGCTCCTCACCTCGCGACAGTTTGACCATTGTCATGGTGTCAGACATCCATTTGGGCGAAGTGATCGGGAAAAAAGCTGCCCAAAAATTGGTTCGATTAAGCAATGCCCAACATCCTGATCTCGTACTGATGGTGGGCGATCAGATGGATTATGAGTCACGCTTCGCCGAAAATGCCCATATTGAAGAGGATTTCAACCAATTGGAAGCTCCGCTTGGTGTCTATACCATCTATGGGAATCATGAATATCGAGCCAACCGAATGGCCAAAGATCGTTGGATGCGCCGCTTTTCCACTCTACTGAAAGACTCAGTAGCCTCGCCCGATGGTTCGTTCTATCTCATCGGCCGAGATGATTTTGTCAACAAACGCCGAAAGACATTGCACTCTTTATTGGCAGGATTGGACACCACAAAGCCCTTGATTGTATTGGATCATCAGCCATGGAGCTTTACAGAATTGCGAATGAACCACGTTGATTTGGGGTTGCATGGGCATACCCACAACGGACAATTATGGCCCTACCCTCTTCTCATGAAGTTCATTTATGAATGTCCGTATGGATATTATCAAAAAGGGGGTGTACAGCATTACGTCTCTTGCGGCTATGGATGTGCAGGACCTGCCTATCGGGTAGGGACCCATTCGGAGCTGGTAGTCTTGCATCTACGCTTCAAATAGGGAGTTCTTCAAGACCCTCTTTCGGATTGTTGCGCAATCGTGTAAAGTTTACTCGGCAGTTCCCAAAAAGTTTCTCGGCATAAAACTACAGTTTCATGCCGACCAAACTCCAGTTTTCTCGGGAGAAACTTTTACAAAACCTTGGAGCAATCCACAAAAAAGCCCACCATGCTATAAAAATTCATGATGGGCTCATATAAAATTAATCAGACACGTTATTTCCCGTTTCTTGGCGAATAGCTTTTTTGATTGATGACTTTACCGTCAACCCCTATCACTTTCAGATCCAATTTCGTCTCGGTAGCATGCAATTCTACTGCGCTGTTGTTTGAATTGATCAAGACAGGGAATTGAATGGCTTGGCTCGCATCTTCGTAAATATTCACATGCAAATGGCCGCTCAACATGACATCGACCTTCAATTCGTTCAAGATTGGTACGAATTTGTCCAATACATCCTTCGGTCCGTGCCAGATATCTTTGGCAGGAGTCG
Source organism: Agathobaculum sp. (assembly GCA_963651605.1). Classification (GTDB taxonomy): domain Bacteria; phylum Bacteroidota; class Bacteroidia; order Bacteroidales; family Tannerellaceae; genus Parabacteroides. The sequence continues at coordinate 14,565 of CAVJQR010000016.1, read as the reverse complement.
GCGGCATATGGGCAATGACTACCTTAAACTTGGCTTGCTGAAAGTCTTCATTTTTGTAGAGTTGCTTCATCCATTCCACCTGTTCACTGCGATAACCGTCATAGTCTGTGATGCCACTGTATTCGATATCGCTGTCCGGTTTGTCTTCTCCTGTATCCAACACAATGAAACAGACGGGGCCTTGACGGAAGACATAATACAATGCCGGCTCTTTCGGTGAGAAGTATTTTTGGAAAGAGGTCGAGTATTCACCGCGTGTTTCGTGGTTGCCACGTGCATAATACATCGGTTTCTCGGCTGCAAACATGTCAATACTTTTCTGCATGAAGCCATTGAAAATAGTCGGTTCATCTTGAAATTGCGACACCATATCACCATTGAAAATGATCAGATCTTTCTCTTTGTAATTGGTTACATTCAACAATTTCTCGAGTACTTCAGGACGGTTATGGATATCATTGACCACCGTACACGTCATCTCTTTCTTCGAAGGATCCAACGTGCGGAACATCAGCGGTTTTTTGCTATACACATTCGTGGCTGCCACACGTCCATATTGCACATAAGTGCCTTTATGTTCCAATACCTCTTGCGAGTAAATGCGATAACGATAGTCGCTGCCGGCCGTCAATCCACTGAGTTTCACCGTATGGATCAGCGAAGTATTCTTCACGCCATTCGTCGTGTCGAAATATTTCGGCCGCTCTTGCATGTAGAAGTTGCTACCATCGTTCGGAGCCAGTTCCACCCAACCCACAGAAGGTTTGTCGGAAACCCACACAATCGTTGCCTCGTTGGCCTTTACATTCTGCAAATAAGGGCCGTAAAGCAACTTTATCTGGGCCGTTGCCACTTGGGCAACAGCCAAAAACAGAACGAAAACGATACTTTTCAGATAACTCATCGGACAGTTTTTTTTAGATTAATAATAGCCTTCGTTCTGCGTCAAATTAGGATTGGCATCCAGTTCTGATTGAGGAATAGGAAGATGGAATTGCTTCTTGTCGAAGTAACGAACTTCCACCAAGCGGTCTTCACGCGGAGCATTCACGTTGATTACTGCACGACGATCCGGATCCGGTTCGTCATAATCGACTGTTCCACAGAAACGATAGAGATCGCCCGGCATCACTGTCTCGATCACTTTCTTACCGGTCTTGGCACCGCTCGCATCGTATTCATCCCAACGGACAATATCTTCGAAGCGGAAACCTTCGCCGGCCAACTCAATGGTACGCTCTTTGCGGACAATTTCACGCACTTGTGCCTGCGTCGTATATTTTGACCGGTCAAGCGCAATGTGGCCGCCGCGGAGTCTCAACTGGTCAAGAATGTCCAATGCTCCGGACAAGTCCTTATTTAATTCAACCAAACACTCGGCCTTTGTCAACAATATCTCCGCATAACGGAAAATAATCGGACACAAGCCGTCGTCACTCATGGAGGTTGAGTATTGCGATTGGTTCGGTCGCAGATATTTCGCCCACAACAAACCTGTATGGGAAGCATTGTCGGCTGCCAAATAGTAGTCTTTGTTTGTCGAACCATCCGGCAATACTTTATCCAATGTATTGAATATACGTGGAATATCATTACGGCCGATCCAATCCATACCCGGATAGATAACCGTATTCTTCAAGCGAGGGTCTCGGTTGGCAAAGGGATGTGCGGGATCATAACCCGAGCCCGGTTCATCAATCGTCTTGCCATTTTCCATTTCGAACATATCCACCAAGTTATTCGTTGGAACGAATGAAGCCCAACCGCCATCGGCATTGTTGTAGAAACGGATCACATCCGTGAAGGCATAGGTCGTCTTCACATGCTCGTAGGTACAGATAATCTCTTTCGAGTTCTGCCCAGCCATAGAGAAAACATTCAAGAAGTCAGGATCCAATTCATACTGATTCAAGCCTATCACCTTCTCAGCAGCCTCCAACGCAGCGGAATAGTTGCCCCACAACAGGTTGAAACGGGCAATCATCGAAAGCACGGTTCCTTTGGCTATACGTCCCTTCTCGGCCGGTTTCTCGGCAATGTGCTCGGCACTCCAAGTCAAGTCTTCCAATGCAAATGCTTTTACTTTCTCTTCTGCTTCGCGAGGAAGTTCGGCATCCTCTGCTGTTTCCGGAACAAAGTCCATGATTACCGCATCGCCATACCAAGTGGCCAAGTAAGCATGACTATAACCTCTGATGGCACGCACCTGAGCCAAGTAGTCATTCTTCTCGGCTTCCGTTATTTTGTCTGACGGGATCTTGTCGATATTCTCAATAACAAAGTTACAACGTCGGATGGTTTCATACTGTCTCCAGTAGTTGGGTGTCGAGGTAGGAGAAACACTTCCGCGGCCCATATCGCGAATCTTGGACGTGTTTGTATAGTTGAAACCAATATCGGAATAGGTGTCTTCGTAGAAAATGAACTTTGATCCGACATAGTTGTTCACCCACCAGTTGTAAGCTGCCGTAACAGCCGATTTCGCATCGTTCGATGATGTCCAAAAAGTGGCGGTCGTCAACTGGTCTTTTGGAGTAAGATCCAAAAAATCGTCGCACGAAGAAAAGGTTGCCAATCCGGCCAATCCAAGGGCCGCTCCTTTTATTATTTGTTTAAGTTTCATGTTATTATCAATTAGAAGGTTACGTTAATTCCGAAAGAATGACTCTTGCTTGTAGGATAAACATTCAAGTTTCCGGAAGGAGCTTCCGGGTCTGCATTGAATGGAAGGCTATCAAACGTAAACAGGTTCTCTCCCGTATAATAGATTTTCGCGCTCGCAATACCCAGTTTGTGGATAAACGATTTCGGCAAAGTATAACTGAAATTGATATTCTTGACACGTACATAATTTGCATTCATGCACCAAAATGAAGAATAGCACTTGTTAGGAGCACTGACAGAGTTCTCTTCCAAGAAGAGACGTGGCCAGTCCGTATCTTTGTTCTCAGGAGACCAGGCATCCAACCATTTCGTGCTCGGGTGAGAAGTATCACCAATAAACGAACCGACAACGTCACGAGTATAATAACGGTTCACGCCTGTCACACCTTGTAGGAAGATAGAAAGATCGAAATTCTTCCATCCTCCGCTCAACGTCAAGCCGTAAGTTCCTTTCGGCTGTTGCGATCCTTTGATAACACGGTCGCTGGCACTCAATTTTCCATCGCCGTCCGTGTCTTTTATTCTGAGGTCGCCTCCCTTGAAGGGTACGGACCAAGGATTACCATATTGGGCTTCATATGCCGCTGCCTCTTCATCGCTTTGGAACAAGCCGTCAGCTTCGTACACATAGAACGATTCGAACGGGCTGCCTACTCGGTTAATTGTGTAGCCATCTATGATTTCATCCACACCGGCGAGGTCCAACAATTCATTTTTGTTGTACGAGAAGTTGGCATTGACTCCCATTCGCCAATCGTCGTTGAACGAGTGGTTCCAGCCCAAACTTACCTCGACTCCCTGGTTTCGCAACGAGCCTTTGTTATCTTGGTACTTGCCTGAGATACCAAAAGTCGTACTTACGGGAATATCCATGATGATGTCATTCGTCTTACGGTTGTAATATTCGGCACTTAACATGAACTCATTGAGGAACGAAGCATCGAATCCAAAGCCCCAATTCACTGATTTTTCCCAAGTGATAGAACTTACTTTATGGCTAACCACCGTAATACCTTGGTTAACTACTCCGCCAAACGGATAGTTCTTTCCGATATAGAGAGTCGGCAAATAGGGATAGTAATCATCGACAGCATCCTGATTACCCAACATACCCCACGATCCTCTCAACTTCAATGACTGCAACCAGTCGCGAGAACCTTCCATGAATCCTTCTTCCGAGATGCGCCATCCGGCAGAGAATGAAGGGAAATAACCCCAACGATAGTCCTTCGCAAAACGAGAAGATGCATCTGCACGGAAGTCAGCTTCGAACAGATACTTTCCTTTATAGTCGTAGTTGACACGGCCGAAGTAGGACAACAATCGCTGTTCACGAGAATAACCGGCATTCGTCTGCGTAGAAGAATCACCGCCATTCAGGTCGGTCACCAAATTGCTCGGGAAGCTTTTTCTGAAAGCCTCCAGGTATTTCGAGTCGTAGCTCTCTACCTTGTAACCAAGCATTACCTTCAAGTTATGGTCTTCATTGAATGTTTTGCTGTAATTCAACAAAGCGTCTAAGGTGTAACGACTCCAGCGATTGTATTTTTCCGTCAATTGATCAGGTCCGTGATAGTTGACTGCATCGTACCAACACTCCTTGCGATAGTCTTTTGTCTCCTTTATATCTGTAACATAAGCGCCCTGCAATGTAAAAGTCAATCCTTCCATAATCTTATAATCGAAGGCCAACGATCCGGAGAAGTTCTGCTGTTTGTAATAAATTCTACTGTCGATATCGATCCAAGCAGCGGGGTTACCGTCCGAGATGGAGCCATATGTACCATCCTCATACTTGTAGGGAATCCACGGAGCCATACGATCAGATTGCCAAATGAACTGCGTATATCCACCGCCATAAGAGGCATTCGGCTCCGAATAATCGTTGTGGATGAACGCCATGTTGGTGCGCATCGTCAACTTCTTCGAGAGATTGACGTCCAAATTCGTACGCATATTGAACTGCTGGCGGTCTGAATTCTTCAATGTACCCTCCTGCCCCAAGAAGCCGGCCGATGCCATATATTTGACATCCTCCGAACCACCGCTCACATTCAAGTTGTGTTTATGCATGAAACCTGTGCGGTATACATAGTCCGTCCATTTCGTATTGGGATGGTTATACGGGTCTGTTCCACTCTTGAACAGTTGCAAATCTTCATCGGTAAAACGAGCGGAACCACCGTTGCCCACCAGCAATTGGTTGTACAGGCGGGCATAGTCGTAAGAGCTCAAACGATCGATCAAGGTCGTCACATTCGAGAAGCTGACATTACCACTATAGGAAACCATCGGCTTGCCTACTTTTCCTCGTTTCGTTGTGATCAAGATAACACCATTGGCCGCCTTCGATCCATAGATGGCTGCGGAGGCAGCATCTTTCAAGACAGACATAGATTCGATATCATTCGGGTCGATTTGGTTTAAGGTTCCGGTCTCAATGCCATCAACCAGAATATATGGGTCGGCCGTATTCATGGTTCCTACACCACGTACACGGATGGTAGATCCGTCTTGGCCGGGGCGGCCGGTTCCCGAAGTGACGGTTACGCCAGGCGTCAATCCTTGGATTGCTGAGGAAACGTTGGTAACAGGGCGATCCATCAATTCGTCTTTCGAGATGGTTCCGACAGCACCTGTCAAATTGACTTTTGCTTGTGTTCCATATCCCACAACGACAACCTCATCCAACGATTTAGAGTCTTCCGACAAAGTAACGACGATTTCCGATTGATTCTTTACGGCTACCTCTTGTGGTTGATAGCCAATGTACGAAACTTCCAAGATGGCACTTCCCGGCACATCCGGCAATACGACCTTGCCGTCCATGTCGGTTACATTACCGATAGTCGTTCCTTTAACAACGACATTGGCACCGATCAATTCGCCGTTGGCATCTCGAACCGTTACTGTTAATGTCTTGTTTTTCTGCATTACCGAAGGCACGTCATGGCGCTCGTTCACAGAAGATTCAGTTGCGGACCATCCTGTTGAGCTCATCAACAGTAAGCCGCTTGCTAAAAAGGCCACTTTGGGATCAAACAATCCCACAACCTTTTTCGTGTTTTTCTGATCGTTTTTCATGCTCGAGTGAGTTTTAGTTAATTTATACATCTATCATTCTCATCTCCCTTAGTTCAAACAAGAAGACAGATGCTACCATGTTTTTTTGATTAACATCACAAATATATAAAATTTGCAATTCTTAATCAATAACCACTCGGTGAATTTTGCATGAAATTCTTATTACAAATCCGTTATCATGCTATATTTCAATTTGTTAATTTTACCCCCCCGAATATAGAATTAAAGAAAATATTCTCTTTGTGATTAATTTTAACACAATCACAAAGAGAATATTAAAAAAATGCGATCATCACGACCCGCCAAAGGTCTCTCGACATTATTTTTCTTCCGGCTGTTGCGGTTTTAATGTTTCCTTATACAGAGCCTCATCGCCCAAAACCTCCAACGCTTTTTTCAGCACTTCATCTTCTTTTAGGCCGGCCAACAGTTCACCTTTCTGATAGTAATAACGTTTGGCGATCTCCGACTCCATCAATCGTTTCACCTCTTTTTTGAATCTGTCAAAGTCGCGATTCAAGTCCGGTGTCAGCTTCGTTTCCAATTCCTTAAACCAAGTGGAGTCTTCTTCGAGGTAACCTTCAAACTCAGCCACCTCTTTCAGATTCTTCAAAGCCTTCTCACTTTGGCGGTCGTAAGTAAAGTTTTTCTCTTTGGCATAGGCCTTCAAGGATTCAAAATCTTCGTCCGAAACAGAGAATTCTTCTACCGATGGAATCGTTTTATGCTGCTGTACCCAAGTTGTGATGAAGTCTGTAAAGACAGTGTCCACCGCCAAATAATACATCATGGTCGGGAGCTTGTCTTCTTTCACCTCAAACTCGGGGCGAACGCCACCGCCATCACGCACAGGGCGCCCGTTGGCTGTATAGAAAATCGTCGTCAAGCTATCAGGAATAGCAGCTACCGAGCCATCGGCCTTGCGATGTGTGTAATCCAACTGCTGAATGCAACGTCCACTGGGGATATAATATTTACTGATCGTTACCTTCAAACTTCCATTGTAGGGCAAGTCGCGCGTCGACTGAACCAAGCCCTTTCCGAACGAACGTTGTCCGATCAATATAGCACGGTCCATATCTTGCAACGATCCTGAGACGATTTCGGAAGCGGAAGCCGAGTTGCCATTGACCATTACTACCAATGGTATCTCCGTATCAATCGGCTCGCTTGTCGTACGATAGGTACGATCCAATTGCGAATATTTCGACTTTGTCGACAACACCACGCTGCCTTTGGGAACGAACATGCCGACAATCTGAACAGCCGACTCCAACACGCCACCACCATTGTTGCGCAAATCCAAGATCAAGCCCCTGATCTGATGGTTGTTTTTCAAGTCGAGGAAAGCATCTTTCACCTCTTGCGCACTCTTGTCGGTGAAGCTTTTCAAATAGATATATCCTATTCCGTCGCCGCGAACGCCATACCACGTTACTTGGTTGATTTGCACCTGTTTGCGGACAATATCGATCTTGCGCGGTTTCTTCTCGCCCGGTCGCTGAATGGTCAATGTCATTTTCGAATTCGGAACACCCTTCAACAGTTCGCTCACCTTCTCGTTTTTGAACAAACGCACGTCGGTTGTGTCGATTGCCAAGATTTCATCGCCCGCTTTCAGTCCTGCCTCTGCGGCGGGCATCCCCTCGAACGGCTCGATGATCATGGCATGCCCTCGTTCGTTTCGCTGGCGGATATAGGCGCCAATGCCACCATATTCGCCGGTGACCATCTGTTTGAAATCACCCATTTCCTGCTCAGGAAAATATTCCGTATAAGGATCAAGCCCTCCGAGCATGGCATCAATACCCCGGCGGATGGTCTTGTCCACATCTATCGTATCCACATAGAACATCTCCATCTCCTTTACCATGGCGTTGAAGATCTCGAGATTCTTGCTTACCTCAAAATGATTATCCTTTTTCTCTTGCGCTTTAGCCGGCGAGATCAAGCCGGCAAGAAGCAGAAAGCAAAGAGCAAACACTGTCTGTTTATGCATCATATTTTTTCTTTTATCTATATAAAATGTAAAAGTATACATTTTCTCAAGCCGCGACCCTTCTCCGTTTCATTTTTAACGAATTTTGTTCTCCTCGAACGGAAACAGGCTATTGTCCTTTCCTTTACCATCTTTATTTCGCCCGCTCACGAGATTATTCTCAATCACTCGGGTAGAAACAGGAAAGAGCCAACGAGTTTCAATTCGTTTATTCCGCAACGAACTCGAGTTTTATGCCTACAAAACTGCAGTTCACTCCCGAATGAACTCGAGTTTTCCCCCGAATGAACTGCAGTTTTGTCGGGAGAAACTTTTGCAAAACTGCCGTATTAATGATTCAATACTCTGCGGCTGTTTTTTATTTCTTACGGACGATATTGCTTGATGCGCTTGATCAATTCATCTTGCGGCCGGCGCTTTTCCAAATCTTCGGGGTCCACTTCTTGGAGGAATTGGCTCTTCAACCGGGCATTTTCTTCATTGAAACGGGCGATTTCTTCCTCTGTGAAACCATGCATCTGCTTTGAGGGCGGCGTAAATAGCTTGTAGCCTAACCGCTGCAACACATCACCGGCCACCAACTCGAAGATGGCAATGTCATCCACAGAAAGCTCGCGCAGGAATTTGTTGGTGTTGTCTTTCAAGATAGGCTTCGTCACGTTCGACCACATCTTGCCGGCCACTGCCGTATTTTTCGACTCGCGGCTCTTGTAATATTCCATCACCCGATCGGAATAGGGCACATGCAAAAATTCACAAAGGCGGTGCATCGTATCCTCAGGGGCTGTAACCAATGTCTCATAGTTCAGCATGAAGAAATGATCTTCGGGTGTCGTCTCTTTCAAACGTAAGGCGGCTTCTTGGTCTTTCTTCCAATTCTGCGCCAACGCATAGATGTGCTTTTCACCCACGATTGCCTTCTTGAATGAGAGCGCCACGTCACGCCCATCCCTATAGAGGTAGACATAATACGGACGGATACCTGTCGACTCGATTCCTTCGGCGAAGAACATGTTCTTCATGCTCTTGCAAAGCCAAAACGAGGCCCCGGTCTGTCGCGCAGCGGTCTCATAAATGACACGAAACAATTCGTAGAGCGTCTGCTGCTTGCATGCTGCCAAAATCGCTTCCGGCTCGATAGTGATACCCTCCCACGGGACGGGGTTCACATTCACCAATTCGCATACATCTGCCGCTAATTTTCGAAAATTGGAGGAATCTTCCAAATCACCATACATAGGCAACAGCGGCAAAAAGCGCTGAAGTATGTGCGGTGGATGCGGTGCTGCAATCTGTTCGATACCATCCAGCATGACTCTCAACAAATTGGACCCTGACCGTTGGGTGCCAATCATTTGTATTCCATGTATTGTCTCCATAGGTTAAAATCAGAATAAGATAAAGCCCGCAACACCCGATCCGAGGATCAAGTAAATTGGACTGATTGAATATTTAAATGAGATTACAAATGTAATCTGAAAAATGACAATCGCTGCTATGGAGGGTGAGATTGTCACACCAATTGTAATGGCAGAAGCAAAAATCATGCCCACCACCGCGGCTCGGACACCCTTCATGGAGGCTTTCACGATGCCCGACTGATTAAGCCCAACGACAAAGCGAGACAACAGAACCGTCAATATGGCGGGCGGCGCAAACATGCCGACTGTCGCCAACAAAGCGCCCAAACAACCTGCCACTTTATAACCGATAAATGCTGCCGTGATGAAGATCGGGCCCGGCGTTATCTGACCAATTGCCACACCATCCGCAAACTCGGCAGAATTTAGCCATTGTAGATTTTCCACAAACAGTTCATGCAAGGCCGGAATCACCACATAGCCACCGCCGAACAGCGTGAGGCTAATGCCTGAAAATGTCGAAACGACTTGTATTTCTTTCGGTGCACCGATGCTTTGGCCACCCCATAAAAGAACACAAAGCAACAACAGTAATATCAGAGCGGATACCGTCAATTGCTTCCGATTCATGAAGCCTTTCGTCTCAACCAAGGCCGGCTCTTCTTTCTGATGGAAAAGGGAATAACCAACAACTCCACTACCCAAAATCAATAAGAAGGTCACCGTAAAACCACCAATAAAGATCAATAGCAGCGCAGCCACAATACATATCGCCCACTGGGCCGGCATCTTTACCGTCTTGCGAGCCATGCCCCACGCTACCGTTAGGATCAAAGCCGTAATGCAAGGGGCAATCCCACTGAATATGTTCTTTACCGCAGGAATATCTCCATACGTAAAATAGAGCCACGAGAGAAAAACAACCAGCAGAAAACAGGGAATCAATATTCCCGCAAAAGCCATGATGGCACCAGGTATTCCCCTCAATCGATAGCCGACATAGGCAATCGTGTTGACAGCCACCGGACCCGGCAAGACAGAAGTCAGTGAGATGCCGTCCAGCAATTCCTCCTCTTTCAACTTCTTGTCGATCTCGACCATCTGCTTTTGAACAATAGCTACCAACGACATGTAACCACCGAAGGCAGTGGCCCCTAACTTTAAAAATGTAAAGAATATGTAAGCAAGTGAGACGCGCTCCATCTTATTTGATCTCCTTAAAGTAGTTATTCCAAGTTTCCGCCGGAACATAGAGAGCTCGATACGGCGCAAAGTGCATCATAGCTTCCCACAATACATTGCCTTGCTTGTCGGTTACCATAATAGAACCTGTCTTCGAACTTGTCTGAAGCAAATTACCATTCGGCATTTCATAAGCACTACCCATTCGGGAGGTGTATTTTTCGGCCGGCAATGTGGCATTGATGATCGTCTCAGCCGTACGGTTTTTCTCATCCAAGCGGAATGCCTTTGCACCGGAACGCTCATTAAACAAGCCATTGTCGAAAAGCATCAAGTCGCCATTCGGTGTGATATAGGGCGAGTGTTGAAATGAGAAGTAGGCAGTAGTGTCCATCTTAAAATCTCCATTACGCCCAAACCGCCACATAATTGAGCCGTCTTTTCGATTGATTTTCCATATCTGGTCAGCAATCGGAGCCGAGATCAAATAGTTACTATCTTTGTCAAAACAGAGACCATTCATGTGGAAACGGTCGTAACGATATTCAGCAATGTCAGGATCGTTGTCCACATCCCAAACATCCCATACCGACCATGTCTTTAATACATTTCCCAAAGTGTCAAGCACCATGATGCCATCGCCTCCCAAGGTGTCGGTCACCATCTTCCCATGCTCCATGATTGTGGCAACTTTTTTCGGGCGGAACAAGGTATGAATATGGTGTTCCTCATCCATCAGAATGTCATGATGAATGACTTGATAATCTTTTTCTTCATGAATTTTGTTCAGATCAACGCGCCACAACATCTCACCCGTCAAAGAAACTTCGGCAATGCCTGTGCCACCGGCGAAACCTATCGAGCCACGACGCATGGGTTTCTTGTGCTCTTCCTTGCGCACTTGATCCGGAGTCATGGTGTAATCATCCACAACATCTTTGACGAATGGGCGCAACATTGCCAAGATGGTCCCTCTCGGAGTAATGGAAGCAGCGCGTACGCCAATATCATCTATTTGCCAAAGCCAACGAATATTGCCCTCGCAGTCGATTAATGCCATATAGCCGGGCAATCGACCGGAGCAAACCAATATCATTCCTTCTCCCAAAGCGGTCGTATCATGTGGGCGTTGGTCGTTGAACCAATGGTTAACCAACCACGGAGATTGTTCACGGGTTTTAAAGGTCAGTTCTTTTGACTGCTGTTTGAACAAATTGTCTATGACAACACGATAAGAATACTCCGTATTTGCTTTCAACAACAGCAGATCAATATGGTGAAGCGTGTCAGCGCTTGAGGTTCTGGTTCGATACGTTTTTCCTGTACTTTTCTCCGTATATTCAATATAGACGGGAGCCGGTTTCCCTAACGAGATGTCCACCTTATTGTACATGGCCGTATTATTGGGCGAAGTCAAGGTTATTGATTCCAGCGTGTTCTTCTCTGTATAATATAAATATGCCAACACGAGGCATCCTACAACACAAACAATTCCTATTATACGCTTCATATTTGTTTTCACTAACTATGTAATAGAACGAAAAAAGAGTGTGCCCCACGCCCATTTCGGGCACGAGACACACTCTTTATTAACTAATTATTTCGGCAAACGTGAAGGATTTTCAGCCGCCAATTTAGGATTCAACTGAGCATCATTCAACGGATAAGGCAAATAACGCAAATCAGAAGTTACAGTTGTTGGCTGAGCCAAGCTCAACTTCTTCAAGTGGTCATTGACAACCTCTTCGTATTTTCCGAAGCGGATCAAGTCAGCACGACGCTGGAACTCGAATACCAATTCATAACCACGTTCCTTCAAGATGGCATCATTCATAGCATCTACTGTAGTAGGAACCGGGAAGCGGCTGTTCTGTCCATATTCAGGAGCACCCGCACGATGACGGATCTGATTCAAATAAGGAAGCGCTGCAGAAGGGCCATTCAAATTATTTTCGATTTCAGCCTTGCAGAGGATTACATCAGCCAAACGGAAGATACAAATTGTACGACCATCATAATATGCATCCGACAACATGTCGTATGTATACTTCATTGTGGCAACATTCTGCATGAACTTAGTAGTATCGTTCGGAACTACGGTCTGACCCTCTTCAGGAATCATGTAATGGAAGCCATAAGCCGACTGGTCGTCACGATTACTTACACCGGTATAGTCGTAATAGAAGAATTCACGACGCGGGTCTTCTTTGTCATAGCTACGCCAGAACGGAAGAGAAACGCCATAATACTGCCAACGACCCGGCACATCCGGATGGTCAGACGGACCAAAGTGACAAGCGATTTCAGCTGCATTATTGCCGGTCTCGTGCAACAAGGCGAAGATCATCTCTTTACCGTACTTGTTGTTTTCAGACCAAACATACTTGAAATCGTCTTCCAATTGGTACTGTCCACTGTTCAATACCATGTCAATGTAGGTTTTTGCGTTAGCATAATCGTGATTACGCAAATAGATTTTACCGAGCAATGTAGCAGCAGCGCCGCTTGTTGCGCGGGCCAAATCCTCACCGCTCCAGCTTGCCGGCAGGTCTTCGATACATTGTTTCAAGTCAGAAATCAATGTTTCTTCGATGGTTGCAACCGGAGTCAAATCGACATCGTTTGTATTGAATGGATCACTTACCAATGAAGTGAAGAAAGGAACCGGTCCCCATGCATCAGTCAAGTCACGATAACACAATGCACGCAAGAACTTGGCCTGAGCTTTTACCAACTTCTTGTTCTCTTCTGACATGCTGACTGATTCAACATTCTCAAGAATAGTGTTCGCATTCGAGATTACATTATACATATCACGCCAGTTGTTGCTGAAGTAACGGTTGCTGGCATCGTAAGTCATGTTGCTCAATTTCGTCGGGTCACCGGCTGCAGTAGAATAACCAATATCCGTTGTATAGTCTGTAATCATGATCATATAACCACCATAATACAACCAAGCATCGCCTGGGTACGGGTTCATGTCAGCATACAAACCAACTACGGCTGCATCGATATCCGACTCTGTGCTGTAAGCATTTGCGGTTGTCAAATTACTATAGATATTGGGATCCAAATCGGTACAACCAGAAAGCAACCCCATCGTAGCAAGACCTAATAAATATTTTTTATAATTCATCTTTTAAATTCTCCTTTTCAATTAGAATGTAATATTCAAACCTACCGTGTAAGTACGCATAGCCGGATAAGCATTGAAGTCCAAACCGGCACCGGCGTTAGCAGTCTGTTGGCTACCACCTGACTGAGCAGCTTCATTGGCCTTGGTATCAACTTCAGGATCCCAACCAGAGTAACCAGTGATTGTAAACAAGTTCTCAGCAGAGAGATATACACGACAAGAACTGATCACTTTCTTGAACGGGATAGTATAACCCAATGTTACATTCTTCAAACGCAAGAATGAAGCATCTTCTACGAAGTGGTCATTGACATATCCACCATATTGAGAATAATAGAAACCATTACGAGGAATATCGGTGTTGGTGTTTGTCGGAGTCCAACGGTTCAATGCGTCTGTCGTACGTTTCCATTCAAGGTTCATACGGGTCATGTTCAACAAATCGTTACCGATTGATCCCTGGAAGAAAATTGACAAATCGAAGCCCTTCCAAGAGAAGTTGTTGGTCAAACCTAAGATCAAATCAGGGTTCGCATTACCGATGATTGTACGGTCGTCAGCATCGATCTTTCCATCACCGTTGATATCTTCGAATTTCGGATCACCTGGTTTAGAGTTTGGCTGTGGAGCATATGTTTCACCCTCCTGCAATACGCCGATGTATTTCCAACCATACAATGAGCCTAATGCTTCACCTTCGCGAACGATTGCGTAAGCATTTTCTGATACGGTACCGACCGGTTTGGAAGAAGTGATACGGATATCACCACTTGATCCCAAATCCAATACCTTGTTGCGGTTGAGCGCCAAGTTAAACTTCGTGTCCCAAGTGAAGTCTCCCGTCAAGTTGTGAGAAGTCAAATCTAATTCAAAACCACGGTTAGAGATCTCACCCACATTCTGCTGACCAGATGTAAAACCAGTGTAATAAGGCAAAGAAACCTTCAGCAACAGGTCTTTTGTTCTCTTCCAATAGCCATCCAATGTCACAGACAAGCGATTATCGAAGAAGCCCATATCCAAACCGACGTTGTACTGAGTAGTTGTTTCCCATTTCAAACTTGAGTTTTCAGGACTTGTTTGGCTCAAGTGAGTACCCGGAGTATTGCTTGAACCATCGAAGGTGATGTGGGTTGTAG
>CAVJQR010000015.1:12001-22551 GCA_963651605.1 Agathobaculum sp. | reverse complement strand
GTTAATTTCTACTACTACGTACATCTGTCTTTTTGTAATTTAACAGGTTAGGTCCCGAAGGTGAATGCTCCCTGCATTGCTTTTCTACCTTCTGAGGAAAATCGGATGCAAATATAGGGATTTTCAAATGATTATACCAAATTTCGTCCTATATTTTTTTCACCGATTATGATTAAAAAGCCGATCTTCCGCCAATTTTTCGAATTTTGTTCCGGGGCGACCATAGTTGCAATAGGGATAAATGCTGATTCCGCCGCGAGGAGTGAACTCACCTGTCACCTCTATATACTTGGGATCCATCAGCTTTATCAGATCTTTCATAATCTTGTTGACGCAATCTTCGTGGAAATCTCCATGGTTGCGGAAGCTGAACAGATACAATTTCAGGCTTTTGCTTTCGACCATCTTGACGTCGGGTATATAATCAATGTAGATTGTCGCAAAATCAGGCTGGCCGGTAATGGGGCAAAGGCTTGTGAATTCAGGACAATTGAAGCGCACCCAATAGTCGTTTTCCTGATGTTTGTTGGTGAATGCCTCCAACATTTCAGGAGCGTAGTCTTGTTTGTAGGCTGCTTTGCCGCCCAACAAATGCAGTTCGTTTTCTTCTTTTCGTGTATCCACTATATGTTTTTTGTTTATTGTCAGTGATTACTCATTAATTTTCTGCGGTTCAAATACTTTTCCAAGCCTTCTCTTCTCAGTTTGCAAGCGGGACAATGGCCGCAACCATCCGCTACAACCCCATTGTAGCATGTCAGCGTCCGTTCGCGAACCAAGTCAAATACGCCCAACTCGTCCGAGAGCTCCCACACTTCGCTCTTGTCGCGGTTCATCAACGGAGTATGGAGTACAAATTGTTCGTCCATAGCCAAATTGAGTGTAACGTTCAACGAGCGGATAAATGTATCGCGACAATCGGGATAGCCACTGTAATCAGCTTCCGAAACGCCCGTCACCAGATTGAAAATTCCTTTGCTACGAGCCAATATCGCAGCGAAAGTCAAGAACACCATATTGCGGCCCGGCACAAACGTATTCGGGTATGTATCAGCAGGTTTTTCCTGATCCATAACGATTTCAGCGTTCACCAGCGAACAGTTTTGATCCAACTGACTGATCAACGAGACATCGAGCAGTTGAAACTGCACCCCCGCCTCGGCAGCAATTTGCCGGGCTATTTCTGTTTCTTTTGAATGTTTTTGGCCGTACGTAAAGCAGACGGCTTCTACTCTTGAAAAGTGCTTCTTCGCCCAAAAAAGGCAGGTCGTGGAGTCTTGGCCCCCAGAGAAGCAGACCATTGCAGCATCGTTTTTCTTCATAAATCCTTGTTTTTACTACGTGGTTCAGCAAGCACACGGAAAAGGAATTTTCCTTTTCAACTGCAAAAATACATAAAATAGAGATACCAACCCTCTATTTATTATATCTTTGCGCGATTTTTTAATTTCATAACGATGGAGAACAATACACTATCTCACGAAGGGGTGCGCGCCTGGCTGCCATTGTTGGGTTTGACCTTTTCTGCTTTTATCTTCAACACCTCTGAATTTGTACCGATCGGATTACTGACGGGCATCGCCAACGATTTCCAAATCACAGAAGCCCATGCCGGCCTTCTGATTACGATCTATGCATGGGTTGTTGCCATAGCCTCATTGCCGCTCATGCTGATGGTTTCCAAAATGGAATTCAAACGGCTGTTACTAAGCGTATTCGCATTATTCATAGCCAGTCATTTGCTCTCGTCTGTGGCAATGGGTTACTATACATTAATGATTTCGCGCATTGGAGTGGCTTGTTCGCACGCCATCTTTTGGTCAATTGCCTCACCGCTTGCCGTCAAGATTGCGCCAGAGGGGAAACGCTCTTTGGCATTGAGCTTTATCATTTCGGGCTCCTCCATTGCCACGATCGTCGGCCTTCCATTGGGGCGTGTCATCGGATTGCTGGTCGGTTGGCGCACCACTTTCTTCTGCATTGCCGTCCTTTCCATATTGGTTTTTCTCTTTCTGCTGTTCGTCTTTCCGAAAGTGCCCAACCCCAACCCCGTTTCATTACAGAAAGTGCCCGGTCTTGTCAAGACCCCCTCATTGGTGGCACTATATCTCTTGACGGTTGTTGCCATCACAGGCCACTTTACGGGCTACAGTTATATCGAACCTTTTATGGGGCAGGTCGCACATCTCCCCAATAGTCTGATTACGTTCATCTTAACCATCTTTGGCGCAGCTGGAATTTTCGGCAGCATCGTGTTTTCGAAGATGTACGACAAATATGCCGTAGCCTTCATAAATGTCGCCGTATATGGTATCACCCTCTTCTTGTTGTTGTTGCATCTTGCCTCGTTCACGACCGAGACGACATTGCTGCATTGTGTACTTTGGGGCATTTCCATCACAGCTTTCAATCTGGTGTTCCAAGCCTTGGTAATCCAATTGGCCCCAGAAGCTACAGCTATCGCCATGTCCATCTATTCGGGCATCTATAATGTAGGCATCGGCGGTGGTGCTTTGATCGGTGGTTGTACGTGTACGCATCTCTCGATTGCGTGGATCGGCTATGTCGGAGGCGCCATCTCTTTTGTCGCTGCTCTCTATTGTAGTTTTCATTTCCTGCCATTATTGCGGAAAGGGGGCTATATTACTGCGAAGAAATAGGTGAGCAATAAAAATATTGTTCGACAATTCTGAAAAAGTTTCTCGGGAGCGAACTGCAGTTTTCTCCGCACTGAACTACAGTTTTCCCCCGAATGAACTCGAGTTTTGTCCCGAGTAAACTGCAGTTTTATGCCGACAAACTTTTTCAAAACTACGGAATACTATTTTCAAAACACGAGAAGAAGCAAAAAGATTTCAAGAAGATAGCGGGAAAGGTGTCGGGAGGTTATTGTAAGTTCAACCGATATTCGCTACCTTTGTAGGCAGATAATAAAGTTATGGATTTGAAAGAAAAAGATTTTGAGATAATGGCTCCCGTCGGTTCTTATGAATCGTTGATGGCTGCCATCCAAGGAGGAGCGGATTCCATCTACTTCGGTATCGAAGGATTAAACATGCGGTCTCGCTCGTCCAATAACTTTACGACAAACGATTTGCGCAAGATCGTTGCCATTTGCCAAGAGCATGGACTCAAAAGTTACTTGACGGTCAACACCGTCATCTACGGCGAAGACATTCCCTTGATGCAGGAGATCATCCGCACGGCCAAGGAGGCCGGCATCTCGGCCATCATCGCCGCCGATGTAGCCGCTATGAGCTACGCCAACAGCATTGGGCAAGAGGTGCACCTTTCGACGCAATTGAACATCTCCAATGCCGAAGCTTTGAAGTTTTATGCGCGGTTTGCAGATGTCGTTGTCTTGGCAAGAGAGCTGAACCTCAACCAAGTATATGAGATTTATCAGGAGATCGATCGGCAACAGATCAAAGGCCCGAAAGGAGAACTGATCCGCATCGAGATGTTTGCCCACGGAGCTTTGTGCATGGCCGTCTCCGGCAAATGCTACCTCAGCCTACACGAGATGAACGCTTCGGCCAACCGTGGCGCTTGCATGCAGATATGCCGCCGCGCCTATACCGTCAAGGATAGAGAAACAGATATCGAATTGGATATCGAAAACCAATATATCATGTCGCCAAAAGATTTGAAGACGATCCACTTCATGAACAAAATGATGGACGCCGGTGTGCGCGTCTTCAAAATCGAAGGGCGTGCCCGCGGGCCGGAGTACGTTCGCACGGTGACAGAATGTTACAAGGAGGCCGTCAAAGCACACTGCAACGGCACCTTCAACGAGGAGAAAATCGCCAATTGGGACGAGCGTTTGCGCAAAGTGTTCAACCGCGGCTTTTGGGATGGTTACTATCTCGGGCAACGGCTTGGCGAATGGAGCAGCAAATACGGCTCGGGTGCTACCCGCAAGAAGGTGTTTGTCGCTTCCGGCATCAAGTACTTCGACAAGATCGGAGTGGCTGAATTTGAAATGGAATGCGGCACCTTGCACGTGGGCGATGAGATACTGATCACAGGCCCGACGTCGGGAGCGGTCATGCAGACCGTCGAGGAGATCCGCGTAGATCTGAAGCCTGTCCAAGAAACAGTGAAGGGCGAGCGCTTCTCGATCAAGGTAAACGAGAAAGTCCGCCCATCCGACCGGCTTTACGTCATGCAAGTGGTTCAACCCAAAATCGACTTCAACGCATGAAAAGCTATCTGTTTCAAATAGAAGACAAGGTGCGCGACTATGAATGCGACCTGCAAGGGGTTGTCAACAATGCCAACTACCAGCACTACATGGAGCATACCCGCCATGAGTTTTTGGAGTCGTTGGGCGAAAATTTCTCGGCCATGCACGACAAAGGCATCGATGCTTTTGTCAGCCGGGTCGAGATACAATATAAAAGTTCTTTGCACAGTGGCGAGCGATATCTCTCGGCATTGAATGTAAAGAAAGAGGGTATCAAACTCGTCTTCCTGCAAGACATCTACCATCTTCCCGACCTCCAATTGGCAGCTCGGGGGGTGATCGACACGGTCATCGTACAAGACGGGAAGCTGACTCGCGGGGAATATTTTGACGAGTTGCTGAAGAAAGTTGAAAAATAACAAAACCGATACATGACAGACGAAGTATTTTACCAAATAGCCCTAACTATGATCAATGGTGTGGGAGGGATTATCTCCCGCCAATTGCTGACAGCTTTTGGCGAAGCACAGAACGTGTTTAAAGAAAAGCCGCGTATGCTCGAACGAATACCGGGCGTGGGCTCGATCATTGCCCAAGAGATCAAACGGCCAGAGGTATTGGAAAGAGCCGAACGCGAGGTGAAATTTATCGAGCAAGCCGGCATACAACCGATGCGAATCACCGACGAAGCCTATCCCACTCGTTTGAGTGAATGCCCGGATGCTCCCCTCCTACTATATTATAAAGGCCGTGCCGATCTGAATGTGAAGCATTGCATCAGTGTCGTAGGGACGCGCCACATCACGCATTACGGGCAAGAGCAGACGGCACAGTTCATCGAAGATTTGGCGGAACTATTTCCCGATACGCTGATTGTAAGCGGATTGGCCTATGGTGTCGATGTCATGGCACATCGTTCGGCCCTGCGGCAAAAGATGGCGACTGTCGGAGTGTTGGCGCATGGACTGGACAGAATCTATCCGGCCATCCACCAGCAGACAGCCAACGAGATGTTGGAAAAGGGCGGGTGGCTGACGGACTTTCCATCGAACACTGAGCCGGAGCGGCCGCATTTCCTCAAGCGAAACCATATCATTGCCGGCCTTTCAGAAGCAACAGTCGTGGTCGAGTCGGCCGTCAAAGGAGGGTCGCTGGTAACAGCTGAGTTGGCATATTCCTATAACCGCGAAGTTTTTGCCTTTCCCGGCAGAGCCTCCGACCGCTATTCGGTAGGTTGCAATCAGCTGATTCGCAAGAAGAAGGCGGAGATCGTCACATCAGCCGCCGACCTTGTCGATGCTTTGGGATGGAATCTTCCCACCCATACGCCACAATACAAGCAAGGGGAGCTGTTCGAAAGCGAAGATGTTGACCCCGACGTACGGAAAGTGGTGGATTGCCTCCTGAACGAGCGCGAGCTACATATCAACCAACTCACCAAAATGACGCAGTTGAGTGTGCAACAACTCTCGAACATCTTGTTCGAATTGGAGATGGACGGCCGCATCCGAACGTTGCCCGGCAATATGTATAGCTTGACGTAAGTCGAATTCTTGGCTAAGAGTGGCTGCAAGGTATTTGTCACTATGATACAAATTCATTATCTTTGCACCGAATATAATTGTAAAGATATGAGTTATAACTTATTAAAAGGGAAAAAGGGTATCATATTCGGTGCTCTGAATAATATGTCTATTGCCTGGAAGGTGGCTGAGAGAGCTGTAGAAGAGGGCGCAACCATCACTTTAAGCAACACTCCTGTTGCCGTTCGTATGGGACAAGTAGACGAATTGTCAACGAAATTGAATGCAGAGGTGATTCCCGCCGATGCAACCAGTGTAGAAGATTTGCAGACAGTATTCAGCAAATCGGTTGAAATCTTGGGTGGTCCGATAGACTTCGTGCTGCACTCGATCGGCATGAGTCCGAATGTTCGCAAAAAACGCCCATACGACGACTTGGATTATAGCTTGCTGGAGAAGACATTGGACGTTTCTGCCGTCTCTTTCCACAAGATGTTGCAAGTGGCAAAAAAGCAAGATGCCATTGCGGAATACGGTTCAGTTGTAGCATTGACCTACGTAGCTGCGCAACGTACATTCGTAGGTTACAACGATATGGCCGATGCAAAGAGTTTGCTGGAATCGATCGCCCGCAGCTTTGGATACATCTATGGTCGTGAAAAGAACGTCCGTATCAACACCATCTCGCAGTCTCCTACCTCAACAACCGCCGGAAATGGTGTAAAAGGCATGGACAACTTGATGGATTTTGCCAATAGAATGAGCCCATTGGGAAATGCAACAGCCGACGAATGTGCAAACTATTGCATCACGCTGTTCTCTGATTTGACACGCAAAGTGACCATGCAAAACCTCTATCACGACGGTGGTTTCTCCAGCATGGGCATGAGTTTGCGCGCCATGGATCAGTACAGTAAAGGAATGGATGAATATAAAGATGAAAATGGTCATATTATCTACGGATAATTCTATTTGATTTTCAAAGCAATCATCTTATCTTTGTTAGGCGAAATTTCTGTTTGTTTCATAAGAGGATGGACAGGAATTTCGCCAAGATAAATCAACAACATCATTTATTAACCAAAACTTTTTCTTGTAAAAAAACGATTATCTATCCTGTAGGCTCCCTTCCACTGTTTCATAAGTGGAGCACATGTACGATTAACAAAAACAGTTACACCGACAACTGCCGTTCCTATTACACAAGTGGAGACCTATTCCTTCGCCGGAACTCTACTGCATTCAGAAGGCGGATTCGAACAAGAGACGCAAATCAATGCCCCATCGCGCTCCTTCATCCTCCGCTTGAAAACAACAGATGGTGAATATATTGTAAGAAAAGTTCGATAATTCACAAATTCTTAACAACTATTGCAGGAAGAAAGCGTATCTTTGTGGTTGAAAGTCTTCTTCCTGCTTTTATAGGATGGGACTTGAGAAAACGGAAATAAACTCATGTAGTATGTTAATCAAGATTTATTCGGAGAACCCCAACCCGCGTGAAATCGAGCGAGTGGTTCATCTTTTGCAAGACGGAGGGCTGGTCATCTATCCGACCGATACCGTGTATGCCATCGGATGCGACGCATTGAATGTGCGGGCTGTCGAGCGGATTTGCCAACTGAAAGGAGTAAATCCGCAAAAAAGCAATTTGTCAATCATCTGCTACGACCTCTCCAACTTGAGCGAATATGCCAAAGTGAGTAATGCCGCATTCAAGCTGATGAAGAGTTGTTTGCCGGGGCCGTTTACGTTTATCCTGCCCACCAGCAGCGAATTGCCCAAAATCTATAAAAAGAAGAAGGAGGTGGGTATCCGCGTTCCCGACAATACGATTGTCCGTACTATCGTACAACAGTTGGGGAACCCCCTACTGACGATGTCCGTCCACGATCCGGATGAAGAAGAGGAATACTCGACCGACCCCGAGCTCATCGAAGAAAAATATAAAAACAGCGTGGACTTGGTGATAGATGGCGGTTACGGAGGTTTGGAACCCTCGACGGTTGTAGATTGCACCACCGATGATTTTGAAATCATCAGACAAGGAAAAGGAATATTGGACTAATATACAATTAATAGATATGGTAAAAAAAATTTTAGGAGCCTTGCTGGGCAGCGCCTTGTTGGTTAGTTGCGGAGGGCACAAAGCAGAGAATGTAGAGACAACAGAAGCAACTGATTCTGTAAAAGTAGAATGGGCAACATTCAACATCCGAATGGATACTCCCCACGATAGTCTGAACAGTTGGACCTATCGTAAGGATACTGTTTGCAAATATATCCTCATGAAGAAGTTCGATATCTTCGGAATGCAAGAGGTTTTACACCACCAATTGGAAGATTTGAAAGCAGGATTGCCGGGGTTTGCTGCGATTGGTGTCGGCCGTGAAGACGGAAAAGAGAAGGGCGAGTATTCACCTTTGTTCTATCGCACAGACAAATTCGAAGTTTTGGACAGCAACACGTTTTGGTTGTCTCAATATCCTGACAGCGCAGGGTTCATCGGTTGGGACGGAGCTTGCACACGTATTGCTACATGGGCCAAGTTTAAAGACAAAGCAACGGGCAAGATCTTCATGGGAGTAAATACGCATTTCGACCATGTCGGCGTAGAGGCTCGTCGCGAAGCAGCCTTGTTGATCATCCAGCGTATCAAGGAAATCGTAGGAGACAAACCGGCTATCTTGACTGGAGACTTCAACGTTACAGATGATTCTGAAGCGTACAAGACCATCACGACTAACGAATTTGTCTTGAAAGACGCTTATAAGATGACGGACAACAAGATAGGACCGAACTATACCTTCCACGATTACGGACGTGTGCCGATGAATGAACGCGGAAAGATCGACTTTATCTTCGTAACGCCACAGATCAAAGTCCTCAACACCGAGATCTGTCAGAATCCGGAGACGGCAACCGGTTATCTGAGCGACCACAATCCGCAGATGGCATTACTGGAGTTTTAAAAAACATCCTCTCGAGTATTGAAATCATTTCTCGGCAATGAGCCACAGTTTGTTTCCGAACAAGCTCAAGTTTTCTCGGGAGCAAACTGCAGTTCATTCGGCATGAAACTCGAGTTTTCCCCCGAATAAACTCCAGTTTTATGCGGAGAAACTTTTAGAAAATATAGGAGTTGTAGCCCTGAAGGTCTCGATAGAATCCTTTGGGGCTACTCACTTTCGCAACGATTCAAGGCCAAAATCCTTTCTGCTTGACATTTTTTCGTCTCAATGAATCGTGCAACTTCTCTTTTGGCATACGGCTTGTTGTATTTCATGCCGTTTCACTTCATTTTTAAGAGAACCAACCCTTTGAAATATTTATATCTTTGCAATAACGATAAATGCAGAGTCCATGAGAAAGTACATCGCTTGTTTATACGCACTTCTTCTGCTTTTCTCGCTGCAACTCTCCGCCCAAAAGAAAGTGGGACTGGTGTTGGGTGGCGGAGGAGCCAAAGGCGTTGCGCATATTGGTGTCATCAAAGTACTGGAGGAAGCGGGTATTCCCATCGACTACGTAGTGGGCACGAGTATGGGTGCCTTGGTGGGGGCTCTCTATTCGGTAGGTTATTCACCGGCCGAGATCGACAGTATGGTGGCAATGCAAGACTGGCAAATGTTGTTGAGCGACCGTGTGCAACGCGACAATCTCACCTTCCCCGAAAAAGAGAATTCTGAAAAATATTTAGTTTCCCTTCCGTTTGGATTGGAAAAGAAAGATCGGGTGATTGGAGCCATGGTGAAAGGACAGAGCCTTCAAAACCTCTTTTCCAATCTGACGATTGGCTATCACGATTCCGTCGATTTCAACACGCTTCCAATACCCTTCGCTTGTGTGGCTGTCAATCTGGTAGATGGCAAGGATTATGTCTTCCACAAAGGGAGTTTGCCCATTGCCATGCGCTCCAGTATGGCCATTCCTGCCGTCTTTGCTCCTATTCAACTGGACAGTATGGTGCTGGTAGATGGCGGATTGAACAATAATTATCCGGCCGACGTGGCCAAGAAGATGGGAGCAGATGTGATAATTGGAGTCGATTTGGGGTCAAGTGATCTTAAAGAGAAGACAGATTTGAGCTCTTCGATTGGAGTCGTCAGCCAAATTGTTTCCCTCCATGGATACGAAAAATACCAACACAACATTGAAATCACCGACCTTCATATCCGTCCGGACTTGTCTCATTATAACTCTACCAGCTTTGTGGCGGCGGCATTGGACACGATGATTCAGCGCGGAGAAGAGGCTGCCCGAAAACAGTGGCCGGCACTGATGGCTTTGAAACAAGAGCTTGGGTTGGCAGATTCCGCCAAGGTGGTACCCGTTTCGCAACGAGTGCAGCACCCGACCCACTCCAACTCGTTTCGGATTCGTCACATCTATTTCGAGGGAGCCGACCCCAATGACGAGAAATGGTTATTGAAAATCAGCGGATTGCGGGAGAACAGCATAATCTCTTTACAACAGTTGCAGCATGCCATGTCGATCCTGGTGGGCACCAACTCCTATTCGAATGTCAGCTATAAGCTGACGGGCGAAAACAGTCAAGACCTACATCTGATAGTAGCTCCGAAATCAGCCTCTTCCATCAATGCGGGGTTGCGCTTCGACACGGAAGAGATCATCGGGGTGTTGCTGAACGGCACCTTCGACTATCATACGAAATTGCATTCACGCTTCTCGCTGACGGGGCGCTTGGGCAAGAAAACCTATGCACAAGTTGGCTATTCCCTTGAGAAAAACCCGTTGCGTTGCCTGAACCTCACCTATAAATTTACACTCCAAGATTTGGACGTCTTCTACAAAGGTCAGAAAGCGCTCAATACGAC
>CAVJQR010000015.1:7935-11991 GCA_963651605.1 Agathobaculum sp. | reverse complement strand
ACCTTCCACCATCACCTTGCCGAATTCTCCTACTCAGACATGAACTGGTTGAGCTTTCGTTTGAAAACGGGTGTCCGTTATGAGAACTGGAACTATAAATCCGTCTTGAATCAAAACGACTCGCAGTTGGTTTTACAAACGCAAAACTTCTTCAACTACTTTGTGTCAGCTCATTTTGAGACGTTAGACCGAAGCTATTTACCGACGAAAGGCGTATCACTGAAGGCAGACTATACGATCTACACCGACAACTTTGTCCGCTATAAAAAGCAGACTCCTTTCTCGGCATTGGGATTCAACTTCACATCGGTGATTCCCTGCAAGGCGCGTTTCAGTATCGTCCCCTCATTATACGGCCGGATTTTGATCGGCAAAGAGGTGGCCGCTCCCTATTACAATCTGGCTGGAGGAGAGGTTGAGGGCCATTATATGGACCAGCAGATGATGTTTTCAGGGATCAGTCATACCGAAGTTTTCAGCAAAGCGTTTGTAGCATTGCGCATGCAACTCCGCCAACGCATCGGGGCGAACCATTATATTCTGTTGGCGGGAACCTATGCCCAGCACGATGACTCCTTCTTCGATTTGCTGAAAGGGCGAAAGGCTTACGGTGGCAGTCTCGGATATGTTTACAATGGGGTGTTCGGTCCGCTCAATGTCTCCCTCAATTTGTCCAATCAGACAAAAGAGGTTCAGTTCTATGCCAATTTGGGTTTTTATTTCTGATGGGCATCTTATAGATTGAAAAAAGAGTTGTATCTTTGTAAAGAATATATAAAAAAAGAGGAATATACTTATGAAACAATTTTTTAAAACGATGTTTGCTTCCGTTCTTGGGGCATTGATCGCTTTCGGAATCCTTATTTTAGGAGGAATTTTCTTGTTGGTGGGCATGATTGCATCGGTTGGCAGTTCAACAACTGAAACGACACCAAAAGCCAATTCCGTTTTCAAATTGACATTGTCCGGCTCTTTGGCAGATCAAGCATATGAGAACCCGCTGCAATCTTTGAAAGGAGAAGATAGCGAAGAGGTCTCTCTGCGGGATGTAGTGCAGGCCATCCGTCTTGCAAAAGAGAACGACAAGATCAAAGGAATCTATCTGGATGTAAAAAGTCTGCGTGGTGGGTTCGCTTCGTTCGGAACAATTCGTAGAGAATTGGAAAGCTTTAAGAAGAGCGGCAAGTTCATTGTGGCTTATGGTGATGACTATTCACAAGGGAATTATTACTTGGCCAGTGTGGCAGACTCGGTCTTTGTCAATCCGATAGGGGGCATTTCATTGGTAGGTTTAGCTTCACGCGGCGTTTTCTATAAGAATTTGGCCGCCAAGTTGGGCGTCGAATTCAACATCTTCAAGGTGGGTACCTTCAAGAGTGCCGTCGAGCCATACATGTTGGAGCAATTCAGCGATGCCAACCGTGAACAGTTGACTTCGCTTTTGGGAAGCATTTGGGACAATATGTTGGATGCCATCTCTCAGAGTCGTCAGATTCAGAAAGAGGTGTTGGTAAAATTTATCGACAACGGCCTTTTTATAGACGACACCAAGTGCTTGATCGAGTATAAATTAGCCGACAAACTCTACTACCGTAACGAAGCAGAGAACATTATCAAGCAAATGGCCGGCCAAGACGTGAAGAAAAAAATGGTGACTGTAAGCTTGAAAAACATGTTGGCTGTGAAAAAGACAGAAAACAAGTCGGACAACAAAATCGCCGTATTGTATGCCGAGGGCCAAATCCAAGCGGAAAGCAATTCGTTATGGAGTTCTACTCAAAACTGCATCACTGAGTCAACAGCCGATGATCTTCGGAAATTGGCAGCCGACGATGACGTGAAGGCGGTTGTTTTCCGTGTCAATTCGCCGGGTGGTTCGGCTTATATTTCAGAGCAGATTTGGAAAGCGGTAGTCGAATTGAAAGCGAAAAAGCCGGTTGTCGTTTCAATGGGCGATTACGCAGCTTCGGGTGGTTACTATATTTCATGTGCCGCCAGCCAGATTGTGGCCGAACCTTCTACCCTGACAGGTTCCATCGGTGTATTTGGCATCGTTCCCAACTTGGCCGGTACATATAAGAAATTGGAGGTGACGACCGACGTAGTGAAGACCAATACATTTGCAGATTTGGGTGATTATAGCCGACCGATGAACGACGACGAGAAGGCCCTGATCCAACATAGTGTGGAGCGTACATACGATTTGTTCACTACACGTTGCAGCGATGGCCGCAGCTTGCCGAAAGATTCAATCGATCATATCGGCCAAGGTCGTGTTTGGACAGGAGAACAGGCATTGGCCCGTGGGTTGGTCGACAAGTTGGGTGGCATGGACGAGGCCGTTGAGACAGCAGCATCTTTAGCCAATCTGACAGATTACAAAGTGTATAAGGCCAATAAGGACAATGATTTTCTGTCCGACTATTTGGAGAAACTGATGGGAGAAGCAAAGGTCTCTCTGTTGAAGAGTTGCCTGGGTGAAGAATATCAGTTGTTCTCGACAATGCAAAGTATGCGGACACAGCAAGGTATTCAAGCACGAATGCCTTACACCATCCAAGGCTTTTGAAAAAACACGGGTGTTTATTACATAAAACACGGATGTTTTGAGTTGAAAACATTCGTGTTTTGCAACAAAAACACCCCATATTTTTGCAGGAAAAGCTCGGCTTCTTTTTTAATGATTTCGAATAATTGAAAAAGCATTCGGCATGAAAGGAAAAAGAGGGGCTTTGCAGCATGCTGAAAATTAGGGGGCATAACAAGAAGGTGCCTCATAAAAATAGATTAACTTTGCATTCTAAAAAAGAATTAATTAAAAAGGTTATACCAACGATATGGAATACAATTTCAGAGAAATTGAAAAGAAATGGCGAGAATATTGGATCGCCAATAAAGTCTACAAGGTAGAGATGAATGAGAAACCGAAGTATTATGTACTGGATATGTTCCCCTATCCATCAGGAGCCGGTTTGCATGTCGGCCACCCATTAGGCTACATTGCTTCGGATATCTATTCACGCTACAAGCGTTTGCAGGGTTTCAATGTGTTGCATCCGATGGGATACGATGCATACGGCCTTCCCGCTGAGCAATATGCCATTCAGACTGGACAGCATCCGGCCATCACAACGGTGAACAACATCAACCGTTACCGTGACCAGCTGGATAAGATCGGTTTCTCTTTCGATTGGAACCGCGAAGTGCGTACTTGCGATCCGAAATATTATCACTGGACACAGTGGGCCTTCCAAAAGATGTTCAACAGCTATTACAACAACGACAAAAAACAGGCTTGCCCTATCAGCGAGTTGATTGCTGCCTTCGAACAGAATGGAACCGGAGGATTGAACGTGGCAGGCAGCGAAGAGTTGAGTTTTACGGCTGCAGAATGGAATGCAAAGAGTGAGAAAGAACAACAAGAAATATTGATGAACTATCGTATTGCCTACCTGGGCGAGACGATGGTGAACTGGTGCCCGCAGTTGGGTACTGTATTGGCTAACGACGAGGTGGTCGACGGCGTTTCAGAACGTGGTGGTTATCCCGTTGTTCAAAAGAAGATGCGCCAATGGTGTTTGCGCGTATCGGCTTATGCACAACGTCTGTTGGATGGGTTGGATACTGTCGACTGGACAGATTCACTGAAAGAGACACAACGCAATTGGATTGGTCGCTCGGAAGGAACCGAGGTTCGCTTCAAGGTAAAAGACAGTGATATCGAATTCACCATCTTTACGACTCGTGCCGATACGATGTTTGGCGTGACCTTCATGGTACTTGCTCCGGAAAGCGAATTGGTTTCAACCTTGACAACAGCCGAGCAAAAGGCGGAAGTGGAAGCTTATTTGGACCGCACCAAGAAACGTACAGAACGTGAGCGTATTGCCGACCGCCGCGTGACAGGCGTATTCAGTGGTTCGTATGCCATCAATCCATTTACGGGTGATGCTGTTCCAATTTGGATTAGCGACTACGTATTGGCCGGCTATGGCACGGGTGCCATCATGGCAGTTCCGGCTCATGACAGTCGCGACTATGCTTTTGCAAAGCACT
>CAVJQR010000015.1:4600-7925 GCA_963651605.1 Agathobaculum sp. | reverse complement strand
CCTACCGATCATTCCATTGGTTGAGAGTTGCGATGTCAGCGAAGAGAGCTTCGATGCCAAAGAGGGCATCGTTTGCAACTCGCCGAAAGCAGGAGTAACGCCTTATTGCGATCTTACGTTGAATGGATTGACCATCAAAGAGGCTATCGCAGAAACTAAAAAATATGTCAAGGCTCATCAGTTGGGTCGCGTGAAGGTCAACTTCCGTTTGCGCGATGCCATCTTCTCTCGCCAACGTTATTGGGGTGAACCGTTCCCGGTATACTACAAAGACGGCATGCCTTATATGATCGACGAAAGCAAATTGCCGTTGGAATTGCCGGAAGTGGACAAGTTCCTGCCGACTGAAACAGGAGAACCTCCATTGGGACATGCAACAAAATGGGCATGGGATGTAGAAAAAGGAGAAGTGGTAGAGAACAGCAAAATCGATCACGTTCATGTCTTTCCATTGGAGTTGAATACGATGCCTGGCTTCGCCGGTTCGAGTGCTTACTATTTGCGTTATATGGATCCGCACAACGACCATGAACTGGTTTCGAAAGAGGCCGATAACTATTGGCAGAATGTCGATCTGTATATCGGTGGTACCGAGCATGCTACAGGACATTTGATTTATTCTCGTTTTTGGAACAAATTCTTGCGCGACCTTGGTGTAAGCATCAAGGAAGAGCCTTTCCAAAAGCTGATCAACCAAGGTATGATCCAAGGCCGTTCGAACTTCGTATATCGTATCAAGGACACGAACACATTTGTCTCATTGGGATTGAAAGATCAATATGACGTGACGCCATTGCACGTGGATGTCAACATTGTATCGAATGACATATTGGATATAGAAGCTTTCAAAAATTGGCGTCCCGAGTACAATACGGCTGAATTTATCTTGGAAGATGGAAAATATGTCTGCGGATGGGCTGTTGAGAAGATGTCAAAATCTATGTTCAATGTGGTCAACCCCGACGTGATTGTCGAAAAATTTGGTGCGGATACACTTCGTTTGTACGAGATGTTCCTCGGCCCGATTGAACAATCCAAGCCATGGGATACAAATGGTATTGATGGCGTACATCGCTTCTTGAAAAAATTGTGGTTCTTGTTCTATGGCTCGAGAGAGAGCTTGCAGGTAACCGATGCAGAGCCAACAGCAGAAGAGTTGAAGTCTTTGCATAAGTTGATCAAGAAAGTGACTTTCGATATTGAACATTTCTCATACAACACCTCTATCAGCGCGTTCATGATTTGTGTGAATGAATTGAGCGGAATGAAATGTTCGAAGAAAGCCATCTTGGAACCGTTGGTAGTATTGCTTACGCCGTTTGCTCCACATATTTCCGAAGAGTTATGGCATGAGTTGGGCCACGCCACTACCGTCTGTGACGCTCAATGGCCAAAGTTTGAGGAGAAATATTTGGTGGAGAACACAGCCGTATATGCTATCTCCTTCAATGGAAAGGTTCGTTTCAACTTGGAGTTGCCGGCAGACATGCCAAAAGAAGAAGTCGAAAAAACAGCATTGTCTCACGAGAACTCAGCTAAATGGATGGAAGGAAAATCCATTAAGAAAGTAATTGTTGTACCGAAGAAAATTGTAAATATTGTCATCGGATAAAAATTCAATAATAATGAAACAGTGGTTGAAGAGTGCCAACTCAAAATATGAATTAAAGGATTACATGATGATCTTGCTTGGAACCATTTCATATGGTTTTGGGTTCAACGCTTTTATCCTGTCAAATGAGATTGTTACCTGCGGAGTCAGCGGACTCTGTGCTTTGATCTATTTTGCTACGGGACATGCAATTCCGGTTTCGGTTTCCTATTTTGTGATCAATGTACTTCTCTTGGCAGTTGCATTGAAGGTATTAGGATTGAAGTTTTTGCTGAAGACCATCTTCGGAGTTTTCTCTCTTTCTGCTTCACTGTCATTCTTTGAGTTTGTTTTAAATGGGCCTCTGATTAAAGATGAACCTTTTATGTCGATCATATTGGGTGCATGCTGTTGTGGTTTGGGCTTGGGTCTGGTCTTTTCTGCCAATGGTAGTACAGGAGGAACCGATATTCTTGCTGCAATCATCAGCAAATTTAAGGATGTCCCCATCGGACGAGCCTTGTTGTTTTGCGATTTCTTTATCATAGGCTCTTCTTATCTGCTGTTTCACGATGTTGAGAAGATTGTCTTTGGATTCATCGCAATGATAGTCAGTACCTATATTGTTGACCAAGTTGTCAACAGCAATCGACAATCGGTACAGTTCTTGATCTTTTCGCAAAAATATGAAGAGATCGCACAACGGATCATTCATGATTTGGATCGTGGCTGTACCATTTTGGATGGCCAAGGCGGCTATTCAAAACAACCCGTCAAAGTGGTGGTGTTGCTGGCTCGTCGAAATGAATCGGAGGCTGTTTTCCAATTGATAAAGAGTATTGATAGTCAAGCGTTCATCTCACAAAGCATTGTCCGAGGAGTATACGGAGAAGGATTCGAACAGATCAAAGCATAAAGCGAGGTTATTATCATTATAATAGGCCGACTGTCGGAGTATTCAAAATCGAGTCTCCAACAGCCGGCTTATTGTTTTTTGAAGGGAATGGAAGAATAAATTGGGAGGAATGAGACCACCTCATTATTATGTTGTACAACATATTCAATAAAATAATATAAAAAATATTTGCAAGATGAAAAAACGCATCGTATATTGCAACCGAAAAAGTTGTAGCAGGGTTTGTATAAATATCATGATAGACAGAGAAATCACAAGTTTTTAGTCATTTATACATCTTTGTAACGTTCTTTCTTAATACCATTTATAAACCATTAAAATTTGTTTTTTATGAATGTGTTAACCATTAAAAACAAAACCGCAGTGTGTGTAAGTAGTGCCACATTGTTAGCTTTATTGTTTTCGGTGCCAACAGCATTTGCCGAAACCATGAAAGCATCCGAAGTTTCTATAGAGGAACTTCAGCAGACAAAAAGAATTACAGGTACAGTTGTTGACCAAGCAGGTGAACCAGTAATTGGAGCCAATGTAGTCATTAAAGGTACTACATTAGGATCTATTACCGACATGGATGGAAAGTTTGTCATCGAAGATGTTCCAGCCAATGGTGTTTTAGTGATTTCCTATATCGGTTATAAGAGCGAGGAGATACCGATTGGAAATCAGACCTCTTTCACAATCAAACTCCATGAAGATTCGGAAAGACTGGATGATGTTGTGGTGGTCGGCTATGGCGTTCAGAAGAAAGTGACAGTAACCGGTGCTGTAGCACGTTTAAAAGGAGAGGAGTTGAAAGCTTCACCGACAACAAACTTAAC
>CAVJQR010000015.1:0-4590 GCA_963651605.1 Agathobaculum sp. | reverse complement strand
TGGTCGTATGCCGGGTGTAATCGGTTTTCAGAACTCTGATGAACCAGGAGGAGGAGGAACAACTATCCGTATCCGCGGTACCAACTCATTGGGTAGCAAAGATCCATTGGTTGTAATCGATGGTGTACCGGGTCGTGCCGGAGGTTTGGATCGTATTAACCCAAACGAGATCGAATCAATTTCTGTATTAAAGGATGCTTCGGCAGCTATCTACGGATCACGTGCAGCAAATGGAGTAATTTTGGTGACCACCAAACGAGGAAAAGAGGGTAAACCAACTGTTTCTTATAGTGGGAACATGGGTTTTTCAACACCAACTCGCCTGCCGGAAATGTGTAACGCATACGAGTATGCCACTTTGTTGAATGAGATTAATACGAATGTAGGCGGTAAGGCTGTCTATAATCAAGAGGATTTGGATAAATTCCAAGATGGATCAGACCCCTGGGGACATCCCAATACAAATTGGTTTGATGAGACAATCAAAAGCGTCTCTCCTATCTATCGTCATGACGTAAGTGTAAGTGGCGGGTCCGATAAATTCAAATTCTATGTGAATATGGCGGCAAACGGAGAGGATGGTATCTACAAGAATTCAGCCAATCGTTACGACCAATATAGTATTCGTGCCAATATTGATGCGAAAATCAACAAGTATATTGACATCTCTTATGGAACCATCGGACGTATGGAGTCCAGAAAATACCCGACAAAGAGTGCCAGCGATATCTTTACGGCATTGGTACGTAGTAAACCAACTATGCCGGGATATTGGCCAACAGGAGAACCTGGTCCGGACATTGAGTATGGAGATAACCCGGTTGTAACAGGTACAGATGCGACAGGTTACGACAACCAAAAAGATTATTATGTACAGAATACATTAAAGGTAAACATTAAGATTCCCGGAGTAGAAGGTTTGACTGTACAAGGAAGTGCTTCTTACGACAAGTATTTCAAGATGAGAAAGAAATTCAATACTCCTTGGACTCTTTATTCGTGGGATGGGAATGCTGAACATACGCTGACTCCAGGATTGAAAGGTCCGGCAACTCCTGAGTTAACTGAAGAACATACTGACCAAACTTTTTGGATGACTAATGCAGTGATCAGCTATGATCGTACGTTTGGAGAGCATACATTTGGAATTACAGCAGGTATTGAATCGGAATATCGTAAGCAAGCTTACTTGTCAGCTTTCCGTAAATATTTCATGTCTGACAAAATTGATGATATGGATGCCGGTGGAACAGCAGAAATGAACAATGGCGGTAACACATGGGAAGAGGCACGTTTGAACTATTTCGGCCGTCTCTCTTACAACTTCAAGGAACGTTATATCGCTGAATTTGTTTGGAGAGCTGATGGTTCTTTCCGTTTCCCGAAGAACAAACGTTATGGTTTCTTCCCCGGTGTGTCTGTTGCATGGCGTGCCTCAGAAGAGTCTTGGTGGAAAGAAAATGTCCGTTTCATCGATTATTTCAAACTTCGCGGATCAATTTCACAAACAGGTAACGATGCTTTGTTGGATACAAGTGGGAACTTGGACCGCTCCATTCAGTATTTGAACACCTATAAGTTTGGTTCAGACTACATGTTCGGTACAACCTACAACAAGACATTGGAGCCAAGCCGCACGCCTAACCCTAACATTACATGGGAGGTAGGAACAACATATAATGTCGGTTTGGATTTCAAGTTTTTGCAGAATCGTTTGAGTTGGGAAAGCGATGTGTTCTATCATAAACGCACCAACATGTTGATTTATCGTAATGCTTCCTTGCCTGAGACTTCGGGTATTACATTGCCACGTGAGAACTTAGGTGAAATGTGTAACCGAGGTTTTGAGTCTTTGCTCTCATGGGGTGATCGTGTAAACAAGCTGGATTATGGTGCTTCATTGAATGTAACCTATGCAAAGAACAAGATTCTATACTGGGATGAAACACCGGGCGTTCCTGAATACCAACAATCTACCGGTAAACCAGCCAATACCAGTCTATACTATGTCTATGATGGTGTATTCTACGATCAAGCAGAAGTAGATGCAACTACGGCAAAATGGCCGGGAGCTGTTCCGGGCGATATCAAATTCAAGGATATAAATGGGGACGGCAAAATCGATGCTGACGACCGCGTACGCAGCACAAAGAATTCAGAACCCCGATTTGTAGCAGGTTTGACATTGAATGCTGCATGGAACAACTTTGATATCATGGTATTGTTCCAAGGAGCTTTCGGAGGAGAGACCTATATTTGGCGTGAGCGTGCGGGAGAAGCAGGAAATTTCTATCGGACAACCTTCTTGAATCGTTGGACTCCGGAGAACCCCAGTCATGACCATCCACGCATCTACAACCGTGATAATGAATATTGGGTTTCCAACCAAAACACCTATTATCTCTACAATACAGACTATGTACGCTTAAAGAACGTGGAATTGGGTTATACATTCAATTTCCCGGCTATTCAGAAAGCGGGAATCTCTAACCTTCGTGTATATGTGAATGCCACGAACTTATTCACCTTCGATGGGGTGAAAGTTCAAGACCCTGAGGCAACTGATACGGGTAAGCAGTATCCACAAAGACGAGTTATGAACTTCGGTGCATCAATCACATTCTAAATTTAGACGTTATGAAAAAGATAAATAAATTGGCTTTGGCCTTGTTTTTGGGTTCAGCTCTTTCAATGAGTTCTTGTTCAGATTTCATGGACATTACTCCGACGACTGAATATACGGAAGAAGCTGTATTCTCTGATCCGAGCTTGACACAGGCTTTTATAAATCAAATATACAGTTATGTTCAGCACGGTGCAAAAGAACATACCACAACCGGCTTGACAGATGACGGATATTTTACACATAATTATGGTCAAATTCCGGTTAATGAAGCGACTGTTTCGCAAAGTGACTTACAGTGGTACGACAATTCGAATTGCCCTTTCCGTTGGGTGGACCGTTATAAAGGCATCCGTTATGCCAACAGCGTTATTGCCAACGTAGACAAAGTACCTGAAAAATCAGGTTATGATTTGAATGCCATGAAAGGAGAAGCACACTTCTTACGTGCTTATCTCTATACGGAACTGGTACGTGGTTTCGGAGGTGTTCCTTTGATTGAGGAAGCCATGGCTATGGACGAGACGGAAAAGATGACAGTGCCACGAAACACAATGAAAGAGTGTTTGGATTTTATTGTGAAGGATTGTGAAATTGCTGAGCAATATTTGCCGGAAACTGTTTCAGAGTCAAATCTGGGAAGAGCCACGAGAGGGGCTGCCTCTGCGTTGAAAGCCCGCATCTTGTTGCATGTTGCCAGTCCATTGTATGCAGACCGCTCGGTGAACACATTGGCTTGCAACCAGTTTGACGGAGATCGTGCCGCAACTTATCGTGCCGCTCGTGAAGCAGCAGTGAAAGTAATCAACAGTGGCGATTATGAATTATTGGATTGTACCGGCGGATCAAACACAGAGAGAGCCACCAAATGGAACAAAGTTATTGTAACAAACAATAAAGAACAGATTTGGGTTCATCCATTTGGTAACCAAAGCGGTACGGAACGAAATTGGATTCCACTACAACATGGGCCGAATGGTTATCACAACTGGTCGGGTATTACCCCAACACAAGATCTGGTAATGGCTTTTGAATTCGAAGATGGAACAATGCCACAAGGCATGACGAAACCTGGTGATTCTCAAGTCGGCAATCCATATAATGGTCGTGAACCTCGCTTTTATGCAACAGTAGGTACGGATGGAAATGAGTGGGGCCGTGCCCGTCCGTCAGATGCTATTGGTTTGGATCCTACTCCATTAGGCCGTTTGCAATGTGGTTATTATGAAGTGCCAGACGGTGATTCCGATATCAAGTTAACATTACCGAACGGTGAAGTTGTACAATTCAAAGGGTTAAATGGTATAGATACCCGCCAAGGCCCGATCGAAGATTGGAATGGCTCATGGACTGGCTATTACGAGCGAAAGTTGATTGATCCGACTGTCGACGGACAGTATTATCCACAATTGGTACCTTGGACCTACATTCGTTTGGCAGAAATGTATTTGGTGGCAGCCGAAGCCAGTGTCGAGCTCAACGAACTGGATGAAGCCGTCAAATATCTGGATGCATTGCGTGGAAGAATTGGTATCAAGGACACAAAGAGCGCTCTGACGGCTCAAGGAAAATCTTTCAATCAAGCCGATATGCGTGATTTCGTTCGTCATGAACGCCGTGTAGAGTTGGCATATGAAGAATCTCGTTATTACGATGTTCGCCGTTGGATGATTGCCCCTGAAACAAACAATAAAGAGCTGACAGGTATTTTGGTAATTGCCCGTTTGAAGCCAGGTAAAACAGCTTCTAAACCTTATATTCACAACGAAGATACTTGGGACTATTATTATTATGTACAGAGTTTGAGTTTCCGCGAGAAACGTCGTTGGGAAAACAAGATGTATTTCGCCCCAATTTCACGTAATGAGATCAATCGAAATCCGAACTTGCAACAAAATCCAGGAATGGAATAATTCATGATTTGTCATTAGAAAGAGAGGGATGAGCTTCGGCTTGTTCCTCTTTTT
>CAVJQR010000014.1:0-22956 GCA_963651605.1 Agathobaculum sp. | reverse complement strand
CTGCTATATAATACAATTTCAGCCCGGAATCGAACTGTTTCGCCAGTTTCTCATCGATATTGGCATAGATGTCTATGTCGCCACTCGACATCTTTTCATTCAGAAGAGCGATCTTGTCGCCCATCTTGGTGTCTTGCAACGGTGGGACCTTGTCCACTATGCGCCGCAAACGGGAAGAGACTTTGTCCAATTGTCGGATGCGCTGATCGGTCAGAGCATTGGTTGTCTGAGCAGAAAAGAGTCCCACATAGCCAAATTCATCGGGATGGTTGGCAGAGATAAACAGCGTATGCAACCCGCCCAACGAGAGCCCGGCAATGGCGCGCCGGTCCTGTTGCGGAATGGTTCGGTAGTGTGCATCCACATAGTTCACAATATCCTCGATAAACGTATTCTCAAACCGCCCCAACATCGACGACACATTCGAGGCGGATGGGGTCTTGTTGTAGTCGCCCTCCTCACCCGGTGCCGCTTCTCGGTCGACTAACCCGTTGGGCATCACCACAATCATCGGGGCAACCAAGCCTTCTGCTATCATATTGTCGAGAATTTGCGCAGCGCGCCCCGCCTCTATCCATGCATTTTCATCGCCCCCCGAACCATGTAGCAGATAGAGAACGGGATAGTTGGTTTGATTGCCTTCATAACCGGCCGGTGTGTAGACAGTCATTCGTCGGTAAGGCATATCTTTCCACGAGGAAGGATACCAAACCTTCGATACGGTTCCGTGCCGGACACTCTTCACCAAATAGTTGTCTGCCACCGACCCATCGACAATAAAGTAGTTGCTATACTGATCAACGTCACGGATAATGTTGATATTCTCGGGATCGAGTATCCGCATGCCATCGACCACAAAATTGTAAGTATATAACTCTGAGGGTAATACATCGGTCGTATAGCTCCATTGTCCGTCTTCATTTTGCATCTCCACCTGCCGGTCTTTTCCAAACGTGCCCACCTTCGTCCTTATCTGACGCGTTTTGGGTAGGAAACTACCCTCAATCTTCACGCTTTTCGCATCTTCTGCCTCCAAAAAGAAGGTCACCGTATGATTGGAATTGACCACCGGAAGCATCACTTTGTCGTCTCTTGTCTGAGCCTCGCAAACGACTCCGCCGGCCAAAGCCCAAACGATCAAAAGCAAACTGTTTTTCATTTTCATAGCTATTCTCCCATTTTATTTATAGTCTTTGCTATCTGTTGTTTCTGAAATATGCAAATTAGCCGCAACACCCTCGGCACTATACCGCAGCAGTTCGCGCCGCTCTTCGTTGGTTTCCACAACCCACAACTCACGGTCGCGGTGAACAAGGGCGTAGAGCAAGGCGAGTTCCCCGTAACTTTCATTTGTGATAACCAACGGAGCATCGCTCTGCTTGTCTTGCATCTTATCGAAGAAATCTCTATATTGTCTCAACCCGCTTTTCACGGCACTGAACACTTCCGTTCCTTTGTAACGGTAACGGTCCAACACAAAGCCAAGAAAATAATCGGGTGTCTCTAACCGGTCACGGAATTGGGCGTATGCTTCAAGAACAAAACGGTCTGTTTCCTGTACATTGTCGGTCGTTTCACTTTTCAACCCTTTATCGTTCAAGGCCATACTCGGCTGAATATTTACCACAATCTGACCGGCATAGATACAAGGAGTTGTCGTCGGGAACACCATATCTGCACCATGAATAAAGAGAGGTACCATGTCCAACCCCAACCGCTCTGCCATCGAAATAACATTGACATTCGAGCATGTTGCAGCATCATTCCGATCGGCCTCTTCCGAGAAGAGAGCAATGCTATAACCTTTCTCGATTAACTCACGCAACCGTGCCATGTTCCGCTCGTGATCAGTTGACAATCGGACAAAACCGAGCCATTGGAAAATAGCATTGATCAACTTATGCGAGCTCAGAGAAGTCGTCGATGCTACCACAATCGTCGGACTCAAGGCCAAAAGGATGGCCACACTCAACAGGGATTGAGGAGGAACTGAAATCGCTACCGGTCGGTCAAATGTTTCATTATGCGCATTTTCCACCGAATAGTTCACGGTTGGAATATGATGCAGACCGTAACGGCAAATGCGTTGCACGAAGCGACGATACCAAACTTTCCGTCCTTCGGTCGGCGACATCAAACGGAACAATATCCACCCTACTGAATAAACAACAGCCAACCGGGCAAAACAGAGGAGAGACATCGCCACTTTCACCAATAAGGGCCGCAACGAAATCGGGCGAATACGATAGTTGTTTTTGCGCTGCACCAAGAATTTAAAGATAAGTGGCGGGAAGATATAGGCCATCAATACCACAGAAAACATGCCCGCTATCGTCACTTCAGCCAATGAATGAAGCGCAGGATGGCGCGCCACGATCAGTGTTCCGATACCGATAAACATGATCAAGGCAGAAATGATGATGGAATGTTTGTAAGAAACCAACATCTTCCGCCGATAAGCATACTCGTAACTGGCACCTTCAGTCATGAAAATGGTATAATCATCGCCTTGTCCGAAAATAAAGGTGGCCAAGATAATGTTCACGATGTTGAACTGCATCCCAAACAGTGCCATGATCCCCAAAATCCATAACCAGCTGACAGCCATCGGGACAAAGGAAAGGAGGGCCAACTCGATACTTCCCATCGAAAGCCAAAGGAACAGGAACACGATAAATCCGCAGGCCCAGCCGATATAGTTGAAATCGTCGGACAAATGGTTGGCGATGGCACTGTTCATACTTGCCACATCGAAACTGAAACAGTGGTGCGTTCGCAATGCCTCCTCGACCGCTTTCACCTGATTGTCCGTTACCGACAATACATTCACTATGTTATATTTCTTCCCTACACTGTCACAACTCATATGGGACGCGAAGAGAGACTGTACCAACGGATCGAAGTAGGCCAACTCTTGCGGGGTATATGTCTCGTCAAACAACGAGAGGAAATCGGCAAAGGAATCGGCGGAAAAGCCCTCACTCCTACCGGCTGCCAACAGATCGTCCTGTAGATTTTCTCGATACTTCGCCACGAAATTCTCCCAAAGAGCCAATCTCCGCGCCTGTTCCACCTTCGAACAGATGAATTGCGTGCAACCGGAATAGCCCAATATGGCTTCCGACCGGGCCAACTCCCGAAGATAGGGCTGCAATTGCAGGCTCTTATCCAAAGCACCGTCGAGGGTTGAATCGGTCGAGATGGCGTATACCTTCTGCGATCCTCCTTCGGTCGTCATCATTTGCTGGAAATATTCCATATCCTTTTGCTGTTCATCGGTCATATAGTTGATATGTCCCATATTGGAATCGAAGGTCGTCTGCAGACTGAAATAGCCGAAAAGCAGCGTCAAGGCCACGACTGTCCACACAACGATCGGCTTGTTTTCCAACGAGACATCGCTCACCCGATCCAAAAAGGTTGGATTCATCGGCTTTCCGATGGTAGAAAGATGGGGTAAATAGACCAA
The DNA here is from genome assembly GCA_963651605.1 of Agathobaculum sp. Lineage (GTDB taxonomy): Bacteria > Bacteroidota > Bacteroidia > Bacteroidales > Tannerellaceae > Parabacteroides. The sequence continues at coordinate 19,487 of CAVJQR010000014.1, read as the reverse complement.
CACAAAAAGAATTGTTCCCATCAAAAGGAATGAACTGAACAGGCCCAAGTCGCGCAAAGCCACCGATTGCAACGGAACAAGCGTAAGAAAGGCTCCCACCGTCGTGATGTTTCCCACCAACAACGGCATGACAATCTCCCGCAATGCCCTACGTTTGTCGGGCGTATGCGACAAATGGGCTATGAAATGGAGAGGATAGTTGACAGCAATGCCCAAGATGATGGACGAGATACCGATCACAATAACCGACACCCGGTCATGACACAACGCCAATCCGCCCATGGCAAAGAGCCAACCCCAAGCAATGGAGAGAACAATCAGAAAGAGATTGCGGAAGTTGCGGAAGGTAAAAAACAGCAACAAGAGGATCAATACGATCGAAATCGTCACGGACAAGAGACTGTCCGCCTTGATCTGCCGGGCATTCCCCACAGCTATGACCGGCCCGCCTATGATGTGAATCTCCATATTATCCGAAGATGCCAGCACACTGTCCGCACAGGCTTGCAACATATTGATCAGCTGCTCGTTATATTCCGTCTCACTCGAACCAAAAGGTGAGTCCATCATCACAATTGCCTTCTGCATATCGGGCGAAAAGATATGGCCTTCATACATCTCATACGTCAGTTCCGAGTCGGAATGCTGCAGTTTTTCCACAATGGGAGTGAACAGATTCAGCGGGTCGCGCCGGATATTGTCGGACAAGATACCGCCTGAGGGGAACATCAGCATCTGCTTGTCCTGACGGAGTTGCCCGGCTACATAATCTGTTTGGCCGAGCAGAGAGTCAAAACGGGCATAATCTGTATCGGTCAAGAAGTAGGGAATGTTGCTGTAGACGAAATCCGTCAACTCCGACATGCTCTCCAAGTCCACTTGCGACATCATATTTCTGACGATATGAGCCGTATCATGCTGTTGTACGACCTCCACAAAACGGTCGATACCCTCCACCAATTGATCGGGATCCGCCTTGGTTGTGTCCTGATACTGGAAGATGGCAAAAATTTTGTCGGCACCGGCAATATCCTGGTAGACGGCCAAAGCATTAGCGTGTTCACTGTCAACAGGCAGGAAGTCGGCAATATCCTCCTTATAGCTCAGTCGTGCCACCAGCAACAACAGGAGAAAGGTGAATGCCAAACAAGAGAAATGGCGACTCAGACGGTGCGTCTTCAGATAATCGTATATTCTTAGGATCAGATCGGTCATGGCTCTTGATTAAAATGTGTCAGCTTATTGTTCACCGGATTGGCATAAATACCCAAAAAGATATCCTTCAATTGCTCAATATCACACGTATCATACCGTTCCAACCGGTTGAGATGCTGCACAAACAGCGTCTTTTGCTCCTCCGTATAATAGCGACGGAATTTTGTTGTTCCGTACCGCAAGTCGTAAGCTATGTAGTTGTTCGGATACAACCGGTAAGCACCGTTGATCCGCCTGTCGAGCAATTGGGCAATAGCCCGGTGATACTCGTTGTTCGTCATCCGCTCAAAGGGCAAAAGGTCCTCATATTTGATCGGTCGGCAGAGTTCGATATGCACCCTACCCTTGTCTTGCACGATGCCGGTCAATATACTTGTCAGGTCTTCCCCCGGTTTTTTGGTGTATTTGGAGAACTGCGATTCATACAATTCCAAGGTCTTCAAGACATCACATGACTCCCATTCATACGAAATGGAGACGGGCACGATGTGCAACTGCTCAATAGCTTTCAGCTTGTCTTCGGGGCAACTCATGCAAAACATCTTGATGATCCCCTGATCGGTCAAGTCGTTGCCGTCTTTCGTGCGGCCATTCCGTTGCGCAATCCATACGGATTGTCTCTTTTCCGTGATGGCATAGCGGATATAATCCGACAGATGTTTGGAACTCCGATAGAACTCCTTGAAGCCCCCTCCCGGCCGTTCGACCTTGAACATCTTATTGCTTTTTCCGATGTCAACGACCAACGGATTCATCATCAGGTTGGCCCCGAAAGTGATCTCGGTTGTATCAAATCCATGCTTCACCAAAAAGTATTGTAAAAGGCTGGAATCCAGCATGATGTCGCGATGGTTGGAGACATACAAATACTGCATTTCGGGACTGAGACGTTCCAATCCGGCACATGTGAAACCCGTCATACTGTTCTCTATCACCCGCTCGTTGACCATGCTCATCGTGTTCTTCTGAAATTCCTGTACGGTCTTGTAGGCAGCCACCTGCTTGCGGACCTGCTCAAGGGGTACGTCCGGATAGACATAGGATGCCAACAAAGGGAAGGATGAACTGTTGGCAATACGCTGCATCGCCAAGGGTATCTCTTCCGCATTATAGGGGCGAATATCATCAAACATCGTCTCTTCCATTTCCTTCATTATCTGTTTCAGGGAGCCTGCTCCCTATCATTTTTCAAAAGTAACTATATATTCACAAAATTGTTCCGCATCAAATGAAAAAAAGCTCGGCATGATTTTCAAAAAAGGTCGGGAGCTTTTTTGAAAAACATCGGCATGAATTTTTCAAGGCTCGAATGATAACGATCGGAACCATTTCAAGAACTCCGTTTTCCACCGGCGACACTCGGCCGTGCCCTTGTGATCGGTTGCTCCAAAGCCATGCCCGCCCGTCGCATATTGGATATAACGATGAGGAACCTGCCGGCGGGTAAGGGCCGAATCCAACAGCATGGAGTTGTGATAATCGACTATCGGGTCATCTTTACAATTGACTAAAAACACCGGAGGGCAATCCGCTTTCACATGTTTTTCCAACGAAAGGGAGTCACGCAATGCTTTGTTTTTCATTTTATTGTCGCCAAGCAGCGCACGGCGTGACCGCTTGTGCACACAACTTTCCGTCATGGTTACCACCGGATAGATCGGAACTATAAAAGCAGGGCGCTCGGTGGCTTCCAGCAATTCACCGGCAGACATGACCAGATGCCCTCCGGCCGAGAAGCCCATCGCACCGACTTGCCGAGGATTGATGCCATATTCCCCGGCATGCGCTTTGACATGGCGCATGGCTTGGTGTAAATCGTTCAGGGCATCGGGGTAACGCTTCCCGCGAAACAGATAGCGGTGGTGGGTGATAAAGGCAAATACCCCGGCGGCACGATAGCGCAAGACAAAGGCTGAGATGCCGTTTTGCTGCAACCATCTTCCCACGCTATACCCTTCGGCCTCCATATCATGCCAAAAATAGCTTCCTCCAGGGCAAACGATCACGGCCGGACAGTTCTCTCCTTCTGCCAGGAAAGGGGTCATCTCGACCTTTTTTTTGCACGTCGTCCCCTCCCAAATGTTCACTTGGGCTCCTCCCCCAAAAGGAAAGCATAGCCACAACAGGAGCAAAATCAGATATTTTGTTCGCATGCTCTTATCTTATTAATGATATAGTTTTGTCCTAAAATGGCCTCCGCTGTTGTGATGGCCGTCAATGGCACCCCGCAAAAGCCATGTAAATTATTGTTCTGTCCTGTCAGATAAAGGTTCTTCACCTTCGTAACAACCGGCACTTGCGACAGTGCCATGTTATGGCAATCTTTACTGTATCCGCACATCGAACCCTCCTTCACCCCATAAAAATCGCGAATGGTCAAAGGAGAGGCACTGTTGATCTGCTCAATACATTCCGAGAAGCCCGGATGAAGTTCTTCAATCATGGACAGTAGTTGCTGTTCCCGCTCCTTCTTCCACCGAAGATAGGCCTCGCCCCGATGGCCGACTGTCGTATTTTCCCACCGAGCAACCTCATCGAACAACATGGGAGCCGTCAACAAAACCTTATTACTATAGGGGCCTTGGTGCTCATCGGGTGGAGTCATGAACAAGAACCCCAACGGCCATTTCTTTCCCTTGTCGCCAAAATTCCAAATATCCCGGTAAGTGGTCATATAATATTCGGAATGGTTGATATAAGGAAACGTGTTCTCTTTCAATTTGATATACAAAGAAAAGGAAGAATAGCTGTTGGGAATGGACTCCAACCTGGTGCGATAAGCTTTTGTGAAAGCACTCTCCGGCATCAACCGCAGCATCGTGCAAGGATGAATTGCCGAAATATAGTAATCCCCCCGGTAACGTTTTCCTTTCGAGGTATCGACATAATCAACATGACGATCGTTCACCTCGATCCATTTCACGGCATCGCCTGCGACCACCTTGCCTCCGGCCCGCCGGATAAGATCCTCCAATAACCGGGCGAAATGGAGACTACCTCCCTCGAAACGGCTGGCTCCATTGATGTAAAGAACGTTGATGATGGCATGTACAAAGGCGGGTGTCTCGTCATGCCGCCCACCATAGAGCGGATTCATATAAGCTATGACGCTTTGCAACTTAGGATTCTTTATATATTTGGCGATAAACACGTTGGCCGGAAGCAAGAAATCGGCTGAATGGACGACTATCTCATCGGAAGAAGGGCGAAGATCGAACATACTCAGCTCGTCCGTCAACCTATATATCGCCTCAACATAGGCTGTCAACTGCTCTTTCTCGGCCGGAAAATAGGAAGAGAGGGAGTCAATATAGCCTGTTTTTCCTTTTTTAATTTTATAATAACACTGATCCTCGGCAAAATAGAGTGAATCGGTGCACTCTTCGTCCACATCACGGATATGAATCTTGTCGTCAATCCCGAGATATCGGCAAATACGACGAATGTTTCCATTGGGTTGCATTCCACTTATGACATGCATTCCCGTATCAAAAGTAACGCCGAAGCGGTTGAAGCTTTGCAAGCCTCCGCCCACTGTTGCATTTTTCTCCAACACGGTCACTTGAAGGCCCTCTTTGGCTAAAATGGCACCGCAGAACAATCCGCCCAAGCCCCCGCCTATGATGATCACCGTACTCATTCGTTTGCTGCGTTTATCTGTTCGTAAATAGTCTCGGCCGTCAACAATTCACTGCAAGTAACGATGGTTCCGACCAAGACGCCCAACATTCCATGTGAATTGATATTTTGCCCCGTCAAGAAAAGATTGGGTACTTTGGTGCGTTGCGGAACGCGATAAGCCGCCCCCATCCGTATATCTTTGGCATTTCCGTACATCGATCCACCTTCCGTTCCCGTATAATCGAGATAGGTAAGCGGGGTAGATGTGTAATAATCTGCTATCTTTTCCCTGATATTCGGGAAATGTTTCTCCAACGTATCGATCAAACGCTCGGCATGTTGCCGCTTGAACGCTTCATAATCGGCTCCACGTTTGCCGACAGTGGTACCTTTCCAGGCTTCCACGTCCTTCATCTGCATATATGACAGAATGACTCCGGACGAGGCATAGACAGGATTCTGCTCCGGACAGAAGTGCATATACAAGAAACCCTTCGGCCATTCTGCCTCGGTATAGTTTTCACAATTCCAAGGGGTATCGCCCTGGTAACCATAATAATTGCTATTCAAATAGGGAACGACATCGGGTTTGAAACGCAAGTAGACAGAGAACCCTCCCACGGTTTGGGGGATACTCATAAGCCGTTTGCGGAAAGCCGGGCGAATCAGCTTAGTGTCCAGCATTTCCATCGTACGAACAGGATGGGCATCGGATAGAATATAGTCGCAGTTCAGCACTTTCCCGCCATTTACCTCCACCCCTACCGCATGGGTATCGTCACAAATGATTTTCGTCACCCGATGGTGGGTCAACACCTCGCCTCCATACCTTTCGATAGTACGGACCAACGACTTGGCAACCGCATCGCTTCCCCCTACAAACCGGAAAGCACTTTGGTTGTAAAAGTCCATGATGAAAGCATATGTTGAGAAGGGGGTCTTGTCTTTCTCGGCAGCATAGAGTGGCAGATTGCCGACCAACACCTTGGCCAGCAAAGGATCTGTAATGACCTCTTCTATTACCTCATTGATAGAGCGCAGTTGAAACTCCGTGTTGACGGCGGCATCGCTCTCGGCATACTTCAACGAATGCAGTGAAGATGCATTAGCCACCTTTTCTATCAAATCAAAAAGTCGCTCAAGATTCGGACGCTGGTGAGGAAAGTAGGAACTCATCTGCCCGATGAATGCCGAACGCCCATTCGCAAACCGGTATCTCTTTCCGCCCAATGCAATCACATCATAGCCGGAAGGATCCAATGGGGCAAGTTGTACATCCTTACTGATCTCCAAATAGTTCATAAGTTTGGCCAACGTCTGTCCTTCAGCTGCACTTCCCACAAAGTGCATACCTGTCTCAAACTTCACTCCATGCCGGGAAAAGCATTGCAAACAGCCACCCACCTGTGTGGATTGCTCCAATACGGTGACCCGATAGCCGTTCTTGGCCAAGATTACACCGCAAGAAAGGCCGCCCAATCCGCTACCAATAATGATGATATGTTGCTTCAAATCAGACATGTTGTTCAATTTTGTTGGCTATTTCTTCATATTTCTTCACGTAATGCTGCCGCATCGAGTTGGCTTGTGTCCGCAAATCGCCTATAGCGGTCAGCTCTTCCTGCGTCATTGGCTTATCAACTTCGATATAAAATATTCCCTTTCGCAAGTGATAAGTGCGCTTGGGCAAGATCTTTCCTGGCCCATAGAGGTACATCGGCAACACTTCCAAGTTCAATTGATGGGCCAGGTAAAAGGGACCTTTGTGAAAGCGCCCGATCTTACAATCTTTGGAGCGGGTCCCTTCCGGATAAGCTGCTACACTATAGCCACGTTCCACCAATGAACGAAGGTGGGGCATGATAGAGTCCAAGCCATCCGAGACGGGCAAATATTCAGCACTGCGGATCAGCAATCCATAAAACGGGTTGTTCCATACCCAGTCATTGGTCAAAAAAACGATTTTGGGGGTGAAAACCAACTGACACATCAAATCCAAGTGGGACTGATGATTGCATATAATGATGCGAGGCTTGTCAAAAACGACAGAGTCGTCTACTTTCGAATAGAATTTGGTGCCGGGAATACCGTGATGGATCATGACAAACCGGACGGCGCGATAGATCAACTGATGCAGACGATTACGACATTTCTCACTTTGCTTGCTCAGTTTGACATAAAACCAAGTGAAAGGCGTAAACACCAAACAGGTAAAAAAAAGGAAGAAAAGCAATGAATAGATCGTTCGTACTCCCACCATCAGGGCCCGGAATAGGCGCAACGGCAGGCCATAGACCACCGCCAAAAAACAAAGGATGGTATTCAGCACCGTGATTCGTCCAAAGTCCATCGCCGGACGGAAATGGCTGACCCGCTCTTCGCGGGAAGGATAGAATACTCTTACGGAGATGGGCACCAACTTTACCCCGTGCCAGGAAGAAAAGACCAGCAACTCCAGCTCTGCTTCGTACTTGGAAGTGAGGCACGACAAGTAGGGAATCTTGTGCAGAGGATACAAGCGATAGCCCGTTTGCGTATCGGGTAGTGACTTCCCCGTCTGAATATAAAACCAAAAGTTGGAGAATTTGTTGGCAAAACTGCTTCCTTTTGACCGCTCAACGCCTGCCAACTGGCGGCTTCCAATGATCAGACACCCGGGGTGCTCTCGATTGGCTTCCAAAAAGAGAGGAATATCCTCCGGATAATGTTGCCCATCAGCATCGAGTGTAATGGCATAGGCAAACCCCTGTTCCAAGGCTTTCTTGAAACCTCGCTTCAGCGCATGGCCCTTTCCCCTATTCTTTTCGTAGGAAACTACCGTAATGCCGCCAATAGCTTGTACGATTTCCGCTGTGCCGTCCGTACTGCCATCGTTGACCACGATCACATCATCACAATAGGCCAGGGTATCCACAATCACTTGACGGATTGTTTTCACATTGTTGTATGTCGGGATGATAACACAGATTCCACGATCCTTCAACAGTTTCTTCAGTTGTTCTCTGTCAATGGCTTCCATGTTGTTTACAAACTAATGAGACCTTTGCCTTCATCTCTTTGTCCGTCAGAACATCCACTTGCGACTTCGCCTCCGAAGTATCTTCCGAAACTGTCAGTTTTTGGATGTGGAAGATCACTTCAGTCGTTTCGTCCGGTGATAGGACTGACAAGAATTTCACATTTTTCACCACTGCTATGTCCAATCGGCATTGCAGTACTTCCTCAATCAGTTCCTTGGCAATCTGCACAATACAGACTCCCGGCGTTATAGGCTCATTAGGAAAATGAGCCTGATAGATGACCGATGAAGGGTTCAGTCGAAGATGAAAGCAGGTCGTTTTCCCATCATTCTCTACTCCTTCGATAGTATATAAATTATTCTTCAGTTGCATCATTCAATTGCTTTAATCTATAATTGATCTTGTACCTCTCGTTTCGGTAAGTACCTACCCCTTGTGAAAGATTCTTCATCAGTCGGGCCAAGTCTTTCTTCAAGACTCTACGAATACGCCATCGGTCCATCAGCTTGATCACATCGCCCAATTTCACTTTTTCTTTTGCGGTATCGTAGACAAAGTCGATGGCCGATATGCCAAATTCATTGAAGATGGACCCTCGGACAAGGCCCTCATCATTGTAAAGGATACATATTCCACTGATATATCCTTTGGGCATCTCTATCAAGGCGGAATACTTCACCTTGCTTCCCGTATTATTGGGGAAGGTCACCTCTTGCGCCCTTGCCACAGAGAAGAGGGCCGTCAGCAGTGTCAAGCTAATTGATATGAAAAATTTTCTCATCGATCGGGATATTTGTCTTGACGTTTTTCAATTCGATGACGGTCTTGTCACCTTTCTTTTCTATCAGTTCGACTACCGAAACGATCGATTTCTGTTTGTCGAAATGCAATACAAGCGATTGAAACATCTGTTGCATCTGCTTTTGGCGCGGATACAATGTTGCCACATATTCGGTGCCCTCTTCTACAATCGAAGAGGTAAAATCTTTCTGATCCGTAAAACTTTTCCCCACCAAGCTATTCATCATGATTCGGGCAATCTCCTTGAAGAATTTACTTTGGTTGACATCTATGACATCTTTCCTATCCCCCTGACTGATTTGCACCTTCGAATCATTCAAAATAAACGTATAGGTATAGGGAGAAGTATATTCCCAATGCAATTGGTTGCTCTGTTTGTAATACATTTTTCCGTGCGACACCATTTTGTCGTTGAGCATTTTCAAATATTTCGTCTGCACAAAATCGCACTGCATCGTCTTCATTGTAGACGCCACTGCATTGATTTGCTGCCGAATCTTCTCCTCGTCCACTTTTTGCTGGGCAGAAATGGAAAAGAGGCTGCAACACAACACCACGAAAAGAATTGTAATTTTTCTCATTTTTAGCTATTTAGCAATTAAACAACAACCTAACATTATAAGCGCTACCCCCACCCATTTCGTAAGGGATACCGATTCATGAAAAAACAAGACGGCCGCCAACATACCGAACACATAGCTCAAGCTGATCATCGGATAGGCCACACTGAGCGGATAATGCTTGACGATATACATCCAAAGTACAGAGCTGGCACCAAACAAGATGCCGGTACAGGCGAAGGGCCAGTTGACCAACAGATTGAACCAGAACGCTTTTGTCCATCCAAATGGAAGCATTCTCGCCAGGGCAACCTTCAAAAAGACCTGCCCACCGGCTAAAAGCACACTCTGCACCACGGCAAGAATCATTATTCGCCACATGACAGTACCATGGATATTGAATGGATGGAGGGAAACTCCTGCCCTTTCTGTTTCATCAATGCACTAAACAGGGGTGTTGTCTCGTCATGACAACCCACCAGCACCCGTTTACAAGCTCCGCTTCTGAGCAACCATTCCGCATCCCGTACGGCCCAATCCAGGGACTGCCCTCCTTGAGTGTAAGTCACATTGTAGCCATGGCATTGCGTCTTGATGGCAATATTACTGCTCATCGTATTGTGTGTGCTCTGCATGAAGCAAGTAGGTTTCAGCATTTCCTCTCCTTCCGTCTCCAATTGCTTCAACAGCACCTCGCTATTCTCGAGACAACCGAAAGAAGTTCCGGTGACAATTGCATCGGGCACCTCTATCCCGGCCTCCTTCAATGCCTTCAACGAAGAGAGCAGTGAGCTTTTCATCAGTTTTCCCATCCGTCGTGCTTCCATCGGTTTGACGAAGTTACGGATTTCGGCCAACTCCTCTTCCGATGTTATCTCCACCTTTGCCAGCAAACGAACGGCGGATTTCGGTAAAAAAGTCGTGTCAACCTGTTCATTTGATGGAGAAGAAGACAACAACAATGCGGTATCATTTCCTCCAAAGCCAAAAGAGTTGCACAAAACATGCTCCATGAAGACATTCCGTTCACCCGAGGAGGGTGTTATTCCTTCCGGCATTTGATTTTTCCAACCCAAATTTGCCGGCACGAAATGGTGCTGCATCGCCAAAATAGAGATCACTGTCTCGATACTACCCGAAGCACTTGTCGTGTGCCCGGTGAAAGACTTGGTGCTTGATATCCGTGGCATCCGATCACCAAATACCCGCTTCAGTGCCACACTCTCGCTTTCGTCATTGTTGGGAGTACCCGTACCGTGCGCATTGACATAGTGAATATCAGCCGGAGAGAGACGGGCCATTTCCAGAGCTTGCTTCATGGCAAGGTAAGCCCCTTCGCCATTGGCAGATGAAGCTGTCTGATGGAAAGCATCGCAAGCATTGCCATATCCGGTGAGGTAAGCCAAAGGAGCAACGCCCCGTTGCCGAGCCAGTTGATCCGACTCCAACACCACAAAGGCGGCACCTTCACCCAAATTCAATCCGGCGCGGGTAGCATCGAACGGGCGGCAACGATCCTTGTCGAGGATCATCAGCGAGTTGAAGCCATTCAGATGGAACTTCGATAGAGCCTCTGTACCACCGGCTACAACAATATCCGCTTCGCCCGCTTGAATCATCCTGGCTCCCAACAGAATGGCATTGGCAGCCGACGAACAAGCTGTCGACAAAGTTGTCATTTCGTCGAACAAATCAAAATGTTCTGCCATTTGTCGGGTACAACTGCCGCAGTCGTGAATGTCCAAAACCTCTCGGTTCTCTATCTTATCCAGCTGACTAAAATAGCGTTCGGTCATATCCATTCCCCCAACCGTCGTACCCGAAACCAGCCAAATACGCAGAGGAGTCTGCTTTCGGACACAGGCTTCTTCTACGGCTTGGCCGACAGCCAACATTCCAAGCAGTGCTGTTCGGCTCACCAGCTTATCGGCCGGGAGGGAGAGCATCGCCTTCATCTGTTCATTGGACAGGTCCACTTCTCCTACCGGCAACTCATGATGGGTTGATTGGAGATGTTTCATTTCCCCAATTCCGCTCTTTTCTGTCAGCAGAGAGTGCAACACCTCCTGCTTGTTGAGCCCAATAGCAGAGACGATACCCGCACCGGTGATTGCTATGTTCATTTCTTTCTGTTTTCGCTTACATAGGTAGCAATGGCCGCCACGCTTTTGAAAATTTCCTTTCCTTCAGCGGGGTTTGCCAATTTGATGCCATATTCTTTTTCCAACAACACGATGAGCTCGAGGGCATCTATAGAGTCCAGTCCCAACCCCTCGCCAAAGAGAGGATCATTCTCATCAATATCAGCCGGAGTCATCTCCTCCAGATTCAACGCCTCTATGATTTGCTCTTTCAATCTATTGATCAATTCTTCCATCGTTTCTATAGTTTATTTTTTGTTTATATTCTAAATTCATTTCCTTTGTGCGATAAACAGATCCGCTTCGTAATGGCATTCATCTTCATAATCAAGCCATCCGCCCAAAATACTCGTCGTCTGTTGATCGACAAACGCCATACGGACCAACTCCATTATCCGTTGGTCATTCTTCTCGGGCAAGATAAAGAACGATGTTTCTCCTTGATACCCATTGCGGATAGCGATCTCGCCGGTCACAATATTGGGCAAGGTGTACACAAAGAGAGAGGGACTCGGGAAATAGTCATCCCCTTCTCCCATCGACTGCAAGAACAGTTTGTCGGCATGCAGAGACGAAGAGTGGTTACAAAATAAGACCGCCCTATCGCCACAAGGCTCAAACCGTTGTCTGTTTTCTGCCTGCAATAATAGTTCGGATGCCACAAAGCCCAACCGGCTCAATGCATCCATTTTGTAATACTTGGGATAGTCTCCCACATAATTCTTATACAACAACGTCATCTTATCCTTACCCGTTTCCCCTTCAGACAATGAAAGCGGATTACCATCTACCGATATATTGGTTGGAGACAGGTATACCCGATGTGTTATTAACAACTCATCCATCATTTTTGTTGTTGTGTCCTCCCTCTTTTCTTCCTTTTTTGAGGCGAAAAGAGAGGCATTGCATCCACCGAACCCTGACAATATTTTGATAAAACCAAGCTTGTCCGTCGGTTGATGATCTGCTGATAAGCATAATTTACCCGACACCCCCAACTCGGCAAATCCGCGAGTACCAAGCACCGTATGATCGTCGACTGCTTTCAGGCTGATGATTGTCTCCAAAAGTCCGGCAGCCCCAAGTGTATGACCGAAATAGCCTTTCAAGGCATTGGTAGGCACCATTGTCAGCCGGGCATGCTCCAATGCCACCGATTCCATCTGATCATTGAATAAGGTGGCCGTACCGTGTGCATTGACAAATGCCAAATCCTCAATACGAACCCCATCGAGTGTGCATTGCAATGCTCTGTATAGCCCCTCCCCTTTCTTCGAAGGAGCACTGATATGAAAAGCATCATTCTTCACATACCCATTGTCCAAGTGCCAACTGTTTTCGGATTTCGGTTCGCGACTCAACACCAATGTGGCCGCAGCCTCGCCTAAATTCAAGCCAAACCGATCCATATCGAATGGGCGACAAGGCTCTGACGAGAGTGCTTTCAGCGATTGAAATCCGGAGATGATGAACCGAGAAGGTGCATCCGCTCCACAAACAACGGCATAATCATACGTTGTTTGCAATAAGCGGGTAGCCAAGATCAAGGCAGAGAGACCTGATATACAAGCATTGCATACCACGATCGGATCGGTGGTGATCCCCAACGTTTGTGCTATTCTCTTTGCCGAATCTCCCAAGAAAGGATAGGGATCTCCGGCATGTGTCATCTCCTCAACCGCCCCTTTGGTGGAGCTCAAGATGAACACCACCCGTGGAGTGTTTACCTCTATACCGGCAGCTTCGATAGCTCGTCCGGCCGAGTTAAGAGCCAGTCGTTCGAAACGAGAGAGACCTTCGGCAGAAGGCAAAGCCGACAATTGCTCATCGGAGAGCAATGATGCCACAAAAGGAAAGGGGATATGCCTACTTTCTGCAGCATACTTCCTCACCCCTGATTCATTTGCTTTGACCGCCTGATAGTTTTCGTCGGAAGTAAAGCCGAGGGGTGAAATGATATTGTCAGCCAAGATATATGCCATTGTCTGTTCTTATTCTATTTGTCCCCACCGTTTTTTCCACTCTTGGTAGAAGGTAGGATTGTCCCATACTAATTTATATTCCTTATCCATAAATACCTGCACCGAATGTCCTGTTGCCAAGAGTGCATCATCGGCCGAGTCATGGATCTCATAGTCAAACACTATTTTGGCGGCTTCAGTGGGTCGATATATGATATCGACACGCGGATGCATGCCATAACGGATCGGTTTCTTGTAATGGAATGTCAACTCCACCAATGGCGCAAAGTAGCCATGGTCGAAGAATCCCATATAATCCAGCCCATACTTTTCCCCAAACGCCTCACGAGCATCCTCGAAATAGAGCGGATACGACCCGTGCCATACAACACTCATCGAGTCGACTTCGCTAAAACGTACGGAAAAACTTTTAGATTCCTTCAATGTTTCCATCATTTTCCTCCCGACTGTTCTTTGACAGCAATCTTCATCTCCGTCTGCACCAAGGTTCTACCATTGCAAGTAACGGTGGCCGAGGCCAGTGTCATGCCAAAAATTTCTTCTTTCACCTCGACAGTAGTCGTGATCGTCTCACCCACTTGTGGAAGATCCAACACTTCGAAGTTACGTACTGCCCCAATAAATCCCAACTGGATTCCCTTTTTGAGAATATATTTGTTGACGTATCCGATACGGGCAGCACACGTTTGAGCGATGTTCTCCATCAGACCGATAGCCGAGAAATGTCCATCCTCGACAAACATATTCCGCTCATCCACTACTGTTTCCGTCACGGTAAAGACCCGGTCGAAATGAGTCAGTCTGCCGATCATGACAAAAGGCTCCTGCTGTGGCAACAGCTCATGGATGTCGATCTGCCGTAAAAACTCTTCCGTCGGTTGTTCTGCATCGATAGTAATCATGACCAAAACTCATAAAAATTATACCATTGGTGTGGGTATTGGCGCACGATACGCTCCAGTTCACCCACATAACCGGCCGCCAGCTGCTGCATTTGTTCTTTTCGTGAAGCCGTATGATCGTATGCAAGAGGAGTAACATAGATGGTATACCCCTTCGCCGATGTCTTCATCACATTGACGGCAATGGCATCAAGCGAGCGCATTATGGCCGTCGAGAAAGGGCCCATCGGGAACATGGCTGTTGTTCCTAAGAAGGGTACCCCGATTGTCTTCTTCGAACCAAACACACGGTCGGCCGGCATACTGACAATTTCGTTGTTGGCCAATGCATCGTTCACCTCGAAGAGGTGGCTCATATCCGCCTTGACAGGTATCATTCGGATATTGGTATGCGAGAAGAGTCCTTCGCGCCCTTCCATCACCGTCGCTTTCTCGTTTCCGAACACCAACGCATTGAACCGTTTGTTTTCTGAAACCAGCGAGTAGCCCGCAATCTCATAACAACCGATATGCGAACTGAACTGCAAGAATCCGTCTGGTTGCTCCGATAGATGGACGAAATGTTCGTAACCTTCCATCGTGATAGTGAATTTTTTGCCGGCAAACATGGCGAAGCGATCAACGACTGCCTGACTGAACATGCAATGATTCAAATAGACCGCCCATGCTGCCCGCAACCGACCATACCCTAACCGTTGGCGGAAATAGTGCCAGCTTGTGCGGCGACTGGCATTCAAAAGAAGACAGACAGGAACGACGAAGAGCGCCGAAAAGAGATATATCAGCCGCACATCTATGAACCGCAATGAGTTCACCAGCTGCCGATGCATCCATGTGCTCCCGAAAGTTGTCCCTGCCCACTTCTGTTGTTCCATCGGATCAGTTCACTTTGCTTTCAATATAATCGCAGAACTGTGCCAAAGTCACAACACCTTGCATCTCTTCCGCCTGGATCTTGAAGCCGAAATTCTTCTCTACAATCACGACGATATCGACAAAGTCGAGACTGTCAATCCCTAAATCATCCTTCAGTTTGGCTTCAGGAGCAATCTTATCCTCGTCAATTTCCAAGTCTTCAATCAGAAAGTTCTTCACTTTCTCTTCAATTTCATTTCTGTCCATCTATACTAAATTTGCTGTTTTTACTTTGTTTTCTTCACTTCCATGATCGTATGCCCCTGACCTATACCGTCGTGGATAGCGACAACCTCGAGACCGGCACGGTTGATTTGCCGCACCATATCGTCGGAATGATACATTTTACTGTTGCCGTTGGCCATGACTGTGAAATAGACACTGGTCATGGTCAGACACAACGATGCCGGTTCATATTTCTGCCGGTCCCAAAATGTCTCCATTATGTATAATGTGGAAGTCTCGTCCATGACCGCGGCTGCCCGAGTGAGGATGCTATAAATTTCCTCTTCTGCAAAGCAATCCAAGAACTGGCTCATCCAAATAGCATCCCAATGTCCGGCCGGCAACGTGTTAGCAGGCTGAAGAATATTGGTGGCATACCCGTGGATTCGCTCCTCGCCCTTCTCGCCGTGGATGTTTTGCTGCATCATTCCGATCTGCCCCGGCAGATCAACGATCGTAATATTCACCTGATCGTCGTGCTCCACGCAGCGAAGAGCAAAGCGTCCGGTGTTACCTCCGACATCCATCAACTGCTTCGGTGCTTTCGAAAAGACGATCTCGAGCGCCTTGTCAAACGAGTGATCGCTATAGAAATGGTCAAAACCAAACCAACTCTTCTGCACCTCGGGAGCGAGTTGCGACAATCCTTCGTAGATCGTCGTCCACTCGCCGAGCGTCTTCAGTCCGGCCGGCTTTCCTTCTTTGAGTGCCTTCTCGAGGTAGAACATGCCGCGGTAGTTGACATCGTGGTTGAAATCGAGGTTCACACGCGTGGCGGGATCGTTCAGCAAAAACCATCCAGTCTTCGATATCGTATAGCGATCCGTTTCGGTGTCGATCAGCACGGTACCCGCACTCAGCGATGCCTCGAGCAAGATTTTCAGTGCATAGCGTGAAAGAGTCGTCTCCGTCTGCAGCTCGTCTAGTGTCATACCTTCATTGCTATCGCGCAGAAGGTCAAGGATGCCGAACTTCACCATCAGACGTGACACCTGGAAGATGATAGGTCCCCAGGCAATATACTCCGCCAACCGCTGTGCTTCGCGAGCCGAAAGCCGTTCATGCGTGTACCGTTCTTTTTCTGATTGGAATAGATTCATCTATTATAATACTTACTTCATACACTTGGCCACGACACCACCCAGTTTCTTTCCTGTGTCTTCATAGCCGTCACCCCAAAGGTTGGCCATCGATCCAAACGTACCACCACTACCTTTGATTTCAAACTTCACCAGAACGTTACCATCTTTGTCGAGGATGGCACACTCATTAATGTTATTACCTTTCTTGGCTACGCTGATTGGTTTTACGCGCAATGTATAGTCTGCTGAGTTATTGGTCACCACATAAGCTCCCGACTTTTTCAGTTTGCTGTTAATCTCATCTGTCAATTTCTCTACAACGGTCGGCTTCAGTTCTGAATCCAATTCTTTGTTGGCATCATATTTCGGTTGCTCTGCTTGACGATATTCCAACCAGTCAGCAACCGTTTTGTTGTCAATCTGCATTTCAGAATAATCGACCACGAGGTTAATTTTTTTCACACCTTTCAATGAAGGAAAAGATCCCTCCACATTTTTCTGTGCTGAAGCTGTCAAAACCATGAACAGCGAAGCCAGCGCCAATACCATCTTTTTCATAATTATCTCAATTTAAAACATTAAAAATCTATTGCCATAGAGAGGCCGAATCCCTGTATTGTACTTGGAATCAGCTCCACACGCTGCATGATGTATTCCAGTCCAACACCGATTTCCACCTTGCTTTCTCCGAAATAGAAAACTATTCGAATTTCTTCACCACCAGTGCAGAGTTCGTACCGCCGAAACCAAAACTGTTGCTCAACACCGTGTTCACCTCCGTGTCCACTGTATGGGCTGCAATGTTCAGTTGCGCAGAATACTCGTCGGGATTCTCGAAATTGGCATTGGGTGCCACGAAATTGTGCTGCATCATCAGTGTGCTGTACACGATTTCCGAAGCACCGGCCATCCAACACTCGTGGCCTGTCAACCCTTTGGTCGACGAGATCAGTGCATGTTTGCCGTTGAACATACGGCCAAGAGCGATCGCCTCATACATATCTCCCTGGTGAGTGCTAGTAGCATGCGCATTGATATAATCAATATCGTCCGGTGTCATGCCGGCCGTCTGCAGAGCCCGTGTCATGGCCAATACACTTCCGTCGTCGGACGGCTGACTGATACCGCCGCCATTGCTCGAAAATCCGTAGCCTACTACCTCGGCTAGGATTGTTGCTCCGCGTTGCACTGCATGTTCGTACTCCTCGAGTACGAGAGCTGCCGCCCCACCGCTTGGGATCAGTCCGTCACGATCTTTGTCGAACGGCCGACTGGCGTGCGTCGGATCGTCCATACGCACCGAAAAAGCGCCGAGGGCATCGAATGAAGCCATCGAATAATGGTTTGTTTCTTGCGCACCGCCGCACAATACCATCTCCTGCAGCCCTTGTCGGATCATCATAAAGCCCAACCCGATCGAGTGGCTGCCACTGGCACATGCCGCACTGACAGTAAAGTTAACACCCCGCAAGTGGAAGATCGTGCTGAGGTTCATGTTGACGGTCGAGTTCATCGACTGGAAGATATAGCCGTAACCCAGCATGGCCGTGTCATGTTTCTCGTCCATGATATGGGCCGCTTCGATCACCGGCTTGGCCGACGAGTCATTTCCAAAAAGGCAACCCACTTCGTTCTGCAGCAGATAATCGTCGGTGATACCGGCCTGTTGGAAGGCTTGTGTACTGGCCATATAGGCATAGTTCGCCTCTTCCGACATGCCCGCGCGTGTATGGCGATCGAGCATTTTCTTCGTAATGACCGGTTGCTCGACAATTCCCGACAAGGCCGATCGATAACCGTAGCCGATGCGCTCTTTCTGGATGCCGATACCCGACTTCCCTGAATATAATGACTCTTTGACTGTCTGCAAGTCTGTACCGAGACAGGACCAGATTCCCATGCCCGTGATGACTACTCTTCTTTCCATTTGTCTGTTTTATTTAGGAATAAAGACCTCCGTTAATGTTTATCACTTCGCCTGTGATATAGGCGGCCTCGTCCGAAACAAGGAAACCTACCAGCGCCGCCACCTCTTCCGGACGGCCAAACCGCCCCACCGGGATCATCTTCTTCAGCTCGTCTTGCGGCAAATCGTGGGTCATATCCGTTTCGATAAAGCCGGGTGCCACTGCATTGACCGTGATCTTGCGCGGAGCCACCTCCTGCGCCAAGGCTTTTGTAGCTCCGATCAGAGCTGCTTTGGCAGCACTGTAGTTCACCTGTCCGGGCATACCCTTGAGCCCCGACAGCGAAGAGATGTTGACAACACGTCCGCCCCGTTTGCGAGGCATCATATGCTTCAAGAGGCGACGTGTGATATAGAAAAAGCCGTCGAGCGTCGTATCCAACACCTTGTGCCAATCCTCGGCAGGCATCATGAACATCACATTGTCACGACGTATGCCAGCGTTGTTGACCAGTGCCGATATATACTCATCGGGGTGTGCCCCCTCCCATTGGTCAATGGCCGCTTCGATGGCCTCGGGCGAGGAAACATCGAAAGGAAGCAGTTCGGCTTGTCCGCCTTGCTGCACGATCTCGTCCAGCAGTTCCCGTGCACATTTTTCATTGCTCAGGTAGTTGATTATCACACAAAAACCACGTTGGGCCAACTGCAACGAGACGGCCCGTCCTATGCCCCGCGAGGCTCCTGTCACCAATGCATATTTCATTCGTACTGCGTTCGTATCATTCTGCCGGTCCGACTCCCTACCGGCCACATTTATTAATTATATTGAACAGCGGCTATGGGAGTCTCTCCGCTGTTTGTCCTATCGCCTTGATCGCTTTCAAGCGAGGTTATAGAATTTGCAAATTTATAGTTTTTTTTTCGAATCATCAAACGGCAATGCCTATCGGAGCAAATAAAAAAGCTGTTTGGCTTTCAGAATGCAGGTCAAATGGCCCATATTTCAGAAAACCAAACAGTTTTAGCATGTCGGGCGAACGGACAGAAAGTCGTCAATTTCTGCGGTCTGCAAACTCCCCGAGTCCATAATACTCGTCATCGTCCGGATCGTCAG
>CAVJQR010000013.1:23226-24452 GCA_963651605.1 Agathobaculum sp. | reverse complement strand
GAAACAATATAGTATTACGTTTTTATTAGCTTCCGCCCTGACATTTGGCGGTTGCACAGATTTCTTAGAGAGAAATCCTCTTTCCCAAGCTTCGGAAAATACCTTTTGGCAAACAGAAGCTGATGCGCAAACAGGAGTAAATGCTTTATATCCATTATTGCCTGATTCACGAGATTTTTGGAGAGATTGTCAAAGTGATAATTCTTTGATGACAAATGCTTGGGGAGAAAATGGTTTGGGATATATCTGCCAAGGTTCGCATAATGCGGCTACCGGCTATCTTTCTGAAGAATGGAGATACGGTGATATCCGCAGGATCCTTTACTATTTAGACCGCCTGAAAGATATGGACATCGATGATGTCAAAAAGAAACGTTTCGAAGGAGAGGCTCGTTTTATTTTGGCACTACGTTATTATCGGATGACACGCCATTTCGGAGATATCCCATTGATCAAAGAAAAACCGATTGACTTGGAAGAAGCGGCATTACCCCGCTCTCCCAAACAGGAAGTCTTGGATTATGCGCTTGAAAACGTAAACAAGGCTATTGATTATTTGCCGGAAACCTATACGAGCGATAATATAGGACGCATCACAAAAGGGGCTGCCTTGACATTGAAGGCTGACATGTACCTTGACATGGCAAGTTTCTCTAAATTCCATAAAGGACAGGATGCAACCAATCTTTGGAAAGAAGCAGCCAATGCAGCAAAACAAGTTATTGATCTGAATCTATATGGCTTAGAAAATGATTTCGCCTATATATTCAAGGCCGAAGCAAACAATAATAACAAAGAGGTTATATTGGCTTTTCAATATAAAGAAGATGAGAAAACGCATATGCTGCCAATTCTCGCATCTCCCGCAGGAACCGGTATAACCGGAGGGGGCTGGGCAAGTTTCTGTCCAACTCGCCAACTGGTAGATTCTTACGAAACGACAGATGGTAAAACCATTTATGAATCTGATTTGTATGATAAGAATAACCCATGGGATAACAGAGATGCCCGTTTGAAAAAAACATTCTTCCTTCCCGGCTATGAATGTTTACGTCCGAACGGCTCTTATGAGCCTTATATGCCGCATCCTGCTTATAATAAAGACGAAAGAATCAATCATGAAGGAGGTGGCATCACCGGTTATATGTACTTGAAATATAATGATCAGGAATTAG
The DNA here is from genome assembly GCA_963651605.1 of Agathobaculum sp. Taxonomy (GTDB): domain Bacteria; phylum Bacteroidota; class Bacteroidia; order Bacteroidales; family Tannerellaceae; genus Parabacteroides. The sequence continues at coordinate 23,277 of CAVJQR010000013.1, read as the reverse complement.
AAAAACCGAGTGCTTCCTGGACAAATTTCAGCCTTTACAGATATGCGGAAG
>CAVJQR010000013.1:0-23162 GCA_963651605.1 Agathobaculum sp. | reverse complement strand
CACCGGTTATATGTACTTGAAATATAATGATAAAAAAATAGAAAAACCGAGTGCTTCCTGGACAAATTTCAGCCTTTACAGATATGCGGAAGTTCTTTTGATCTATGCCGAAGCACTGAATGAATATGATCCAAACAATACACAGATTGCCTGGGCAGTCAATCAAGTGCGCAAACGTGCGGAGCTGCCAGGTGTAGATAATTTAATGGGTAATCAGGAAGCCATGAGAGAAAAGATTCGGGAGGAAAGACGACACGAGTTTGTGGCTGAACATAAACGTTATTTTGATATCTTGCGTTGGAAGATAGCAGAAAAAGTACTGAACGAACCCGGATACGGCATCAATAAGGATGAAAAAGCTCCTATTGGAGACTACACCGTAGAACAATTTTTAGGACAAAACCGTACATTCGACGCAAATAAACATTATTTGTGGCCGATTCCTCAGTCTGCAAGAGATAAAAATCCTAATTTAGGGCAAAATCCCAATTGGTAATCAACAAGAAGGGGGAGGTACACCAATACGGGATCATGGTGCCCCCCTTTTTTATATAATATTTTAATATGAACAAATTAATATTACTTACGATTAGTATACTTGTTTCTGAAGCTATCGTAGCTCAAGAATGGAAACCGCAACAGTGGCCGGTACTAAAAAAGTATGATCAAGAGCATCTTTACCAAATTGCGTTACCGTTAGGTGGTATCGGGACGGGAACCGTATCACTGGGCGGCCGCGGAGAGCTTCGGGATTGGGAAATCATGAATGTTCCGGCAAAGAAATACAGTACGGTTACCACCGGCAACAATGCGCCGTTTTTTGCGATCTATGCCAAGCCGCAAAACAAGGAAGCTACTACAACTTTGTTGACAGGCCCCTTATATACTCAGGAATATCTCCATTATGAAGGCCGACCTGTCAATCACCACGGTATGCCACGCTTTGCTGAAGCTACTTTTGATGCGGCTTATCCATTTGGGCAGGTACATTTATCTGACAAAGATTTGCCGGTGAAAGTGACAGTAAAAGGATTTAACCCGTTCATTCCGGCTGACGCCGATGCCAGCGGATTGCCTGTCGCAATTCTCTCTTATGAGGTCACTAACACGACCAACCAACCAATGGAAGTTGCCATCTGCGGCTCAATGCGCAACTTCATTGGCAAAGACGGAAGCAAATTCCGTACAGATTGGAAAGGAGATTATATCCCCATCGGCGCAAAAAACAACAAAAACAAATATATCGAAAGTAATGGGATAAAAGGAATCTATCTCTATTCGGACGGCGTAGACAAAAATGATCCGGCCTGGGGTACCATCGCCTTGACTACACAAGCGACTGACGGCGTAACCCATCGCGTCTCCTCCAAAGCCGATAACTGGAATAACAGTATTCTGAATTTTTGGGATGATTTCAGTGCCGATGGTATGTTGACCGAACTAAACAAACAGGAGGAGGATGATCCGATGGCCTCGCTCTCTGTAAAAAAGAGAGTAAAACCGCAAGGTACGGAAACATTCACATTTTACATCACCTGGAATTTTCCCAACCGAAAAGCTTGGTCCTCCACGGTTGTCGGGAATTACTACAGCCAACAATATACGGATGCTTGGAATGCGGCAGAAACAATTATTCCGAAAATTCCTGAACTGGAGAAAAAAACGCTATCTTTTGTAAACGCACTGCTTAATACTTCTTATCCGGATGTAGTGAAAGAAGCTGCATTATTCAATTTGGCAACATTGCGGTCGCAAACCGTATTTCGTCTGCCGAGCGGCCATATGATGGGTTGGGAAGGCGTAATGGACCGCTTTGGTTCTTGTTCAGGATCTTGCACTCATGTTTGGAACTATGAAACAGCAACACCTTATTTGTTCGGAGAATTGGCAAAAACGATGCGCGATGTGGAGTTTAATTATGCAACTAAAGAAAACGGCTTGATGAATTTCAGAGCGTCTCTCCCTTTGAGTGAAGCAAATAAAGGAAACAGTGCTGCAGCCGATGGGCAAATGGGGTGCATTATGAAGATATACCGCGAGTGGCAACTTTCCGGAGATAATGATTTTTTGAAAAACAACTGGAAACAAATCAAAAGAGTTCTTTCTTATGCTTGGATCGAAAAGGGGTGGGATGGCAACCAAGATGGCGTAATGGAAGGTTCGCAACATAACACCATGGACGTGAATTATTTTGGACCCAATCCTCAAATGGGCTTCTGGTATATGGGAGCATTAAAGGCCGCGGAAGAGATGGCTACAGCCATGAAAGAGAACGACTTCGCAAAAAAATGTCATGCGTTGTTCGAAAAAGGGAGCAACTGGATGGACGAAAACCTATTCAATGGTGAATATTATGAACATAAAATTACAGACCCGACAACATTCGAATTCTTAGACATGAACGACCCGAATGTTAAAATCCCGGCCTTCCAATTAGGATCCGGCTGTCTGGTAGACCAATTGGTCGGCCAATATATGGCTCATCTGTGTGGATTAGGTTATTTGGGAAACAAAGAACATATCCGAACAAGCATGAACAGCATCATGAAATACAATTATGTCAAGGATTTCAGTCGCCATTTCAATAATATGCGTTCTTATGCAATGGGTAATGAATCCGGATTGCTTATGGCCTCTTGGCCCAAAGGCCGCCTGGAAGTTCCATTCCCTTATTTTGCTGAAGTCATGACCGGATTCGAATATTGTGCGGCTGTAGGTATGATTTACGAAGGTATGGGAAAAGAGGCTCTCACCTGTATTCAATCCATTCGCGACCGTCATGATGGAGCTAAACGGAATCCTTTCAGTGAACCGGAATGCGGACATCATTATGCTCGTTCGATGGCGAGCTGGTCTGCTATTATCGCTTTAAGTGATTTCCACTATTCAGGAGTCGATAAAAGCATGAAAATCACAGACCGCTCCGGCAACTATTTTTGGAGTAACGGTTACGCATGGGGTACTATTCAGGTCACCGATAAGGATGTGACCATCGAAGTTATCAACGGTTCGCTTCAATTGAAATCACTTACTATCGGTAATATAAAAATGAAATTAAAACATTTCGACTTGAAAGAAGGGGAGAAACAAATACTAAAACGACAAAATTATGGATAAAAGATAGAGGAACGCAACAACGAAATAAAGGAACTTGAGCAGAGATCAATGGATTGGGAAGACCTAAAAGAAGCATATTGAAAACCGGCGAAAGTCGGCAGAAGATACGGCTTTCGAGGAGATGCATACATAAATAATCCAAGAAAAGAAGCGAAGGTACCGAGTCTCTTCTGAAAAACATCCCTGTTTTGAAAAAGTTTCTCGGCATAAAACTGCAGTTTCATGCCGAACAAACTACAGTTTTATGCCTAGAAAACTCGATCATTCTCCAATGAATTTTTTTTAAAACCGGTGAACTTATTTTTTATAGGTTTCAATGGGTGGCATCGAGACTACTCATGCAAACACCATCCACAGCGATTAATAGGGCGATATATTACCAAGGCTTTCCAGCTGCTCTTGCTCTGGCTCGGCGGCGATCCGCGGCAAGAGGTCGCCAACGGTCGTTTCATGCTGCGGATGGAAATCGGCAGAGCGCATATAGTCGAGCAAACTTTGGAAGAAAGCCCGGCCCTCGGGATGATTTTCTTTCAGTACCTTTTCCATGTCCGCCATGCAGAGCAGCAAGCTTCCTTTGCCAATCTTCCACTCCATCACGATCCCCAGTTTGTGGTTGCGCTCGATATTGTCGATGACCTGCACCACGGGAAGATAGTCGGTAGGAAAATTGTCAAGGATAAGCGGACGAGCATTCTTGGCAATGTCAAACCATTGCCAGTTGGTATGCTTCTCCGTTGGAAAACCACGGAAGAGAGGGTGCTCAGGATCGGTAAGAATGCCCAACGTACCCGGGGATACCGCCTTCTTGTTGTTTTCGCAAATGGTCTTAAACATACGATAGTTCCAGTAGTCTGTCTGGAAAAGGCCGCCTACCGTATGGGGCAACGAATCGGGCATCCAAAGCACACGGCTTCCCTCCTCCAGTTGGCGAGCCACATCAGAGTCGAGCGTTTTGGCAATGACCACCCCGCCCGTGTCGACCGTCTGCTGCGGATAGTACCACAGTTCGTATGTATTATGATGTTCCGTCCCTTCAATATAGAGCGATAGCGTATCCTTTACTGCTCTCCCGACGTTGATGGGCAAACTGATGCTCCCAACATTGATCAATCCTTCACCGTCAGGGACGACCATCATGCCCTCACGGCCGGCGGCATGCCAGCGTAACTGCTTCCCCTTGATGGAGGACATGCTGTAGTTGGCCAACTGTACGGTAGCATGAAGCGTATCGCCGGATTGATAACAGAAGCGGTCCGTGACGAGCAAAGGCACAACGGGCGAACACCATTCGCGCCATTCACGCACCGTAACGATATGTTTCGAGTCCATAAAAGCATCGAGTATGCCCACAAAGGCACTACCTTGGCCGGGATAATCCTGCAAGTCAAGCAGCTGGAAGCCGGCCATATTGCGGGTACGCAAGTCCATCTCTATATCGGCTTTGTAGAGAAGGACGCTCCACCGGCCCGAAGCCTCGTGGAAGTCGTCCGCCTGCGACAACATGCCGGCACGGGCAAGACGCCGGCGGAACACTTCAAAATTGCAAGGACGGAGCACACCCGTATATTTTTCCATTTCGCGATAGTCGGGATAGGTCTGGAACTGCCCCGTTTCATGAGAGATGATGGGCATCCCCGCTTTGTCGCATGCCTCGTCGAAATTAAGGCGGCTTCCGGGATAGCAATGGTTGATCATGCCACCGTCATAGGCATCGGCAAAAGAGAACGATCCGCGGGTGTGGGTATTGTAATGGCCCCACTCCTCGCCCCCGATGCGACAAGTGGTAAAATAGTCCATCCCTGCCTGAATACCTTGGTAGCCGAGGTAGTAGTTGCTGCCGAAAGTAAAATATTTGTCGGGGGCAATACGGCGGAAGTCTTCCACAAACTCTCTCATCTTGTCGATGCTTCCCCACAGCTCATTGCCTAGTGCCATCATGCGGAAAGAGGGGTGATGGCCATATTCACGCAGGATATTCTCGCCCTCTTTGTAGAGGAATGCCATAAGCGTCGAGTCGTTGGCATCGAATGCCCCCCAAAAGGGCAACTCGGGTTGGAGGATGATCTCCAAACTGTCGGCAGCTACAAAGGCCGCTTCGGGAGGACACCATGAATGGAAGCGCACGTGGTTAATGCCATAAAGCGAGCAGGTAGAGAGGTATTCCATCCACGACTCAACATCCATCGGGGCATGGCCGGTCAAAGGCCATACAGCCGCATCGTGCTTGCCGCGAAGAAAAACGGGATGGCCATTGACAGTAAACCGCTGTCCTTCGATCTTGAAGCTGTTGAGCAGGTGGTCTGTATCTGTTTTTTTCCCCTCTTTCTCATTTCCCATTCCCTTCACGGCCAACGAAATCTCGCCCACAATACCATTCCAATTGGTCTGGGTATCTTCGGTATAAGCATGGCTGGAGGCATAGAGCTGTTCGGGCACGCCACGAGAGTTGTCCACCACCACATCAAGCCGATGCTTGCCCGGTTGCATCTGCTCCAAAGTGTAACGCTGGGGTGTACTGATATGGTTGCAGGAATCCACAAGCATCCCATCGAGATAAACCCACGTGGGCTTGGTGCGTTCGAGCAGGAGCACAACATCTTTCGCCTTCCACTCCTTCGGTATCTCTATCGTGCGCGAATAAGTAGCCTTCCCTTTATAAGAGAAGAGGCGGGTGAGATGGGTCGTTTCAGTAGTATCGGCAAGAGGCGTTCCCAAATGGTTGGTGTCAGTCGTGCCGGGCAACAATACGGTTTGGGCCTCGTTCGAATCACCCAATACCACACTCCACCGGCCGGCCAGCGAGATACGGTTCACATTCTTGGTCTCTTTTGCCTGCAGGGGCAAGGCAATCGGCAAGAGGGCAAGGCATGCCATCAACAAGCACTTCCCTGCCTTCTCTTTTTTTCTCTGTTTTTTTTGTCGCATACCATTCCGTTTTTGGTTATTAGTCACAAATATACAAAAATAGAAAATACACAACATTTTCGTTCGGGCAAATGATCGGGAGATGTTTGTATGGGAAAACCACAGCAAGAGTATATCACTTACCGGTGTGGAACTGCGCTTCTTTTATTATAAAACCGTTCGCACAGAACAAATTTGCTCCTATACTTCAACAACGATCACGCCACCATAGGGGGGGACGTTCTTGAATGCCTCTTTCAGTTCGTAGCAGCCGGCATAGACACGGGCGCAAGTCAGAATGCCACCATGGGCAAAAATGCAGACTTGCCGGTGATCGGTTTGCCGTAGGTCATCGAGGAAGTGAGCCACTCGTTCGTATTGCTGGCGAAACGACTCGCCACCCCGCACCGGAGCATTGATCCAATCTTCAAACCAAGCCTTGGATTGCGGATCGGCTGCCACCTCGTCCCATGTATGCATCTCCCAGTCGCCGAAATTCAGTTCCAAGAGGCGCTCGTCACGTATGGCATCGGGATAGCCACACACATCGGCCAGACGAGTGCATCGGCTCAAAGGACTGGTATAGACGGCATCGAACGAAAGGGGTACCAGTTGTTTCTTTACTGCCTCGGCTTCCTCGGCAAAGGTATCGCGCAGCGGCACATCGGTCTGCCCGTAAGCTATCCCCGCCGGGACATCCACAGCCGTATGTCTTACGAAATAAATCTTCATCCGTTCAAATGATAAACAATGACAAAACCAAGATAGAAACTCAATTCACACAATAGGAAGGTGGCGCCACAACAATCGCCGGTATACCCTTGAATGCACCGCTTCATGAATGATGTCAACAAATACCATGTCACGATGGGAAACAAGGCCGCCCACAAATACGACCACGCGGGAAGCCATGCCAGGGCCGGCACAGAGAGCACCAAGCAGAGCAGGAACTCGCCCTTTGTCATGCGGCTATAGACTGTCTTGTTCTTCGCCTCTGCCTCTTTTCGGGCATAGGGCAATCGGTTGATGATCTGCGCCGCTACGCCTTTCGAGAAGGGATCGCCCGCCATCATCGCCGCCGCCACAAGCGGAAGTGGCAAACTGTTGAGCAACGTGTAATAAAACGCAAAATAGAGGATGAGACCAATCACACCATAGCTACCGATATGTGAATCTTTCATGATGGAGAGGATACGCTCGCGCCCCACCCCTCCGCCAAATCCATCGAAGAAATCGGCCAGACCATCCTCGTGCAGGCAGCCGGTCACCACGAGGCGGGAGGCAATGGCCACCAGCAACGCTACCTCTTTCGGCAATACCAATGCAGCCAACAAGAGCAACGACACGCTGATGCCCGCCGTAATCCAACCCACAAAGGGCCAACGAGGCACCACTCGCTCGTAGGCATCGTGGGGCACTGTGACAAGACGCCACAGCGGAAGTCGCGTGAAAAACATGACAGATGCCAACAATGCTTCCATTTTTTTAAAAATATTTGGTGATGGATTCTTCCTCAAACGTATGCATCTCAGCAAGCATCCGAACGGCCGAGTCAACAATCGGGTAGGCACACACGGATCCGGATCCTTCGCCCAAACGAAGTCCCAAGTTGAGCAACGGCTCGGCATGCAGGAAATCAAGCACCTTGCGGTGGCCGCTCTCGTCGCCACAATGGCCGAAGATGCAGTAGGATTGCATGGCAGGATAGAAGCGGGTTGCCATCAACACGCAGTTGGTCATGATGAATCCATCCACGAGGATGATCATTCTCAGCTCGGCCGCACGAAGCATCCCCCCCACAGCCATCACCATCTCAATACCCCCAAAGTAGCGCATGATGTCGGCCGCATCGCCCGGACCCGTATAGTGGTCGAGTGCCGCCTGAAGTACCTCATATTTATGTTGCACACCGGCTGCATTCAATCCGCTGCCGGCTCCGACACACTCCTTCAAGGGTATACCCGTCAGGCAGCTCATCCAAAGGCTTGAGGTCGATGTATTGCCAATGCCCATCTCGCCGAAGCTGATCACGTTGCACCCTTCTCGGTGGCAGTCGGTCACGATATCGGCACCATAAGTAAGGGCAAGATCCACTTCCTCGGCCGTCATGGCTGCTTCGTGAAGATAGTTACGGGTGCCCTTCCGCACCTTTCGTGAGATGATACGGGGGTCTGAGGGAAAGTCATAATCGACGCCGCCATCCACCACTTTCATCGTAAAACCATGTTGGCGGGCTAAAAAACAGACACCGGATCCTCCGTTCAGGAAATTGTAGACCACTTGGCGCGTCACCTCCTTGGGCGACTGGCTGACACCTTCGTCTACGATGCCGTGGTCGGCAGCATAGATCACGTTCATCGGGTGGTGAAGCTGTGGTTTGAGTGTCTGTTGGATCAATCCGATCTGCAGGGCCAAACTCTCCAACCGACCTAACGACCCCTTGGGTTTGGCCAGACTATCTATCCGACGGATCAACGGCTCGCGCATCGCCTGATCCGGCTCTTCAATGTGAAATATAATCATGGTGACTGTGTGTTTTTATTATTATTTGACAGGAACAGGAATGCCACTGACCATCAACACCACCTCATCTGCCCGCGAGGCGATAAACTGGTTGACCCATCCTTGTAGGTCAGTAAATCGGCGTTGGGTATCGTCTACCGAAACACCGCCCATTCCTATCTCATTGGTTACAAAAATAAAATAAGCTGATTGATTTGTAAAAGATTCAAACTCTGCCTCGATCTCTTCCAACGAGCGGGCTACATCGCTGCCATTGTCGAAGAAAAAGTTGGTACACCACAGCGTCACACAATCGATCACCACCACCCTTCTCGTCAAGTCGTGGCGACTCAGCTGCTTCTCCTCTTCGATATTGGTCCACTGCGGGCCGCGGTTTGCCTGATGGCGCAACACACGCTGGCGAAACTCCTCGTCCCAAATGCGGGAGGTTGCCAAATAGACGGGATTGGCTGCCAACGAGAGGGCTCGCCGTTCGGCAAATCCACTCTTTCCAGAGCGCTGCCCGCCGGTCACCAGCAGAATATGACGCCCTCCGTCATAATGTTTATCGTTGTTCTCTCCGGGCATTGCGTTTGGCTTTATTGATCGGATTGTTGCGGCTCGTCTTGCGCAAGGCGGCCGACTTGGGCGAAGCGGCCATACGCTGAGCAACGGCAGAACGGCTCAATGAGCGCCCGAATTTAGGCTGCATTGCCTCCTGCAGTCGCTTCTCCTTGTCGCTCTTTGGCTTGCCGCCATCCTCACCTCTCGCTTTGGCGGCTTTCCGCGCAGCGGCATATTTGTTGTAGCGCCCGAAGTGTTCGCGACGTTCGCCTGTTGAGCTTTCGCCTTGAGCTGATGCCGACGGGCGGGAAGAGCGGAGGCCCGACGGCTTGCTGTTCTTCGCCCGTGGGTGGCGGTCGTCAACACCATCGACCAAGTTCTGCAATTTGACAGAACCCAAGGCACGGATCGTGCCGGCCTGCGAATGCTTTCCCATACGGATCTGCTCGCCATCAACCAGCACAATGTCCTCTTCGGTCACCTTCTGACCGATGGTAGGTTGTTGTCCATTGACGGTAACGCGCCCCATCTCGATAAACTTGTCCGCCTCACGACGCGAACACAAGCCGCAGTCACTCATCAATTTATTCAATCTCATTTCCATCTTTCTCTGTATCTTATCTTTATTTGTTTGCAATTCTTTTCATTAAAACAGCCACAACAGGAGCACAACGATGAGCCCCATCGCCTCCTCGGCCCTACTGTTGACATCGATGGCACGTTGCATATCTTCGCTCGTCAGCGGGCGGGCATTTTCTCCAATATAGGGCTTCTCTACAGGCTTGCCGAAATAGTCGTGCGTACCACCAAAACGGCAGTCCAAAATAGCAGCCAGGGCTGATTCTGGATAGCCCGAATTGGGACTGGCATGGGCGCGGCCATATTTCCGAACAAAGTCACGACGGCTCCAGCAACCGGCCACCAACAGCATCAATGCAGCCGTCAGCCGTGCAGGGATATAGTTGGCCGCATCGTCCATCTTCGCCGCTATACGTCCGAAATCCAAATAGCGCTCGTCTTTGTATCCGATCATCGAGTCGAGAGTGTTCACCATCTTATAGGCCATCATGCCGGGAAGCCCCAACAAGAGAAACCAAAACATCGGGGCAATCACGCCATCGCTCAGGTTCTCTGCCAACGTCTCCAAAGCCGCTGTCCGTATCTCTTGCGCCGAAAGCTGCGAGGTGTCACGCCCTACGATGCGCCCCACTTGCCGACGCCCCTCTTCAAGGCTGCGGTCGACCGCCATGAAAACGGCCCGCACCTCGCTTATCAACGTCTTTCCGGCCAGGCAATAGAAGACACCTATTGCCACCAACAGATTGCAGAATGGCTGCGAAACAGAATCGGCAAAGCGGAGAATGGCAGTAACCATTCCATAGACACAAGCCACCAAGCAGAGGGCCATCGCCCCGCCTTTCAGCACTCGGTGCGTCCCTTTGTTCCACCGCTTCTCGCCATAGGCAATGGCTTTTCCGAACCAAACAATGGGGTGTGGCCATCCTTCAGGGTCGCCCAACAGCCGGTCGGCCATCCATCCTATCAGAAAAGGTATAATCTTGTTCATGCCAACAAAAGTAAGCACCCGTTTTGAATTATCCAAGAAAAAACACCAACCTGCCGAGTAAAACTGCCAACATATTCCATTTTTAGAAGCCCTCATCCTGAAAATTTACTCAATAGCGTTGTTTTTCAGCAAAAGATCGCTATCTTTGTCTCATGCTTAACATCGTAAAACATATCCAACAGCTGCTGCCTCTGCACGATTGTGTGATCGTGCCCGACTGGGGAGGGTTTGTGGTGCAGGAGATTGCTACGGCATTCGACCCGCAAACACACAGCTTCTCACCGGCACACAAAGAGGTGGTATTCAACGAATCACTGCAATACAACGACGGTCTGCTGATCGAATCCTACCGCAAAACAGACCATAGTGACTATGCTTCGGCACGACAACAGCTGCTGACGGACGTGGCAATACTAAAAAGAACATTGCAAACGGAAGGATCCATTACGTTAGGAACCATCGGTTCGTTCACGTTGGGCGATGAAGGGCAACTGATCTTCTCTGCCGGGGATACGGCATGGCTCAATGCCTCCTACTACGGTCTTGCATCCTTCACCGTCGAGCCTCTTGCCGCCACTGCGCCAACCTTGGCCGAACAACCGACAGCAAACAAGGAGAAACAAATCTACTATATTCCAATCAGCCGCACGTTTGTCCGCATCATGGCGGCAGCCGTCGTGGCATTGGCACTCTTCTTAGGTACCTCATTGCCGGTGGAAGAGATCGATCGCACGGCATATACAGCGGGCTTCATTCCATCTGAGATGGTAGCCGCTACCCACTGGAAGTCAGAGACACCGCAACAAGCAACGGCCAACAACGAGACGACCGATGCAACAATCACTGCAAAAGAGATTCCTGCTGCCACTACAACAATCGCAACCCCAACCGAAAAGCAAGAGACTACATCGGCAAGTGCCCCTACTCCAACCGAAAAGCAAGAGACAAGCACCGCAAAGATGGCCGAGAAAGCCACCCAACCGATGGCAAAAGCCTCCAACAGCAAGAAGTATTATGCCATAGTAGGTAGCTTCCCGACACGGGCACAGGCCGACAAGTTCGTCAGCACAGCCGACAAATCTCTCTGTCCAACAATGGATATTCTACAACAAAACGAGAAATACCGCGTCTTTGCTGCGTGCTTCGATACCCGCGAAAAGGCTGAGAGCTATATCGAAAAGCTCAAGGGGCACACCTCCTCCTACAAAGATGCCTGGCTCTTCATCACCCGATAATACAAACGTTTAGTGTGTATGGCCGTGGACGTTGAGATTGACACCAACAACAAAGAGTTCCAGACTGCCCTCCAACTGGTTACACATACAAGGCAATCGATCTTCTTGACAGGGAAAGCAGGAACAGGCAAGTCGACCTTTCTCAAATATATCTGCGCCCATACGAAAAAGAAATATGTGGTTCTTGCCCCGACAGGGATTGCTGCCATCAATGCGGGTGGCGTCACTCTCCACTCTTTCTTTAAGCTTCCTTTCCGCCCGATTCTGCCCAACGATCCCGACCTGACGACGCAAAAAGGGCGCATCTACGAATTTTTCAAGTACAGCCGCGAGCATCGTAAGATATTGGAGGAGGTGGAGCTGGTCATCATCGACGAGATATCGATGGTGAGAGCGGATATCATCGACTGCGTAGACCGCATTTTGCGCGTCTACTCGAAAAACTTACGCCTGCCTTTCGGAGGGAAACAGTTGCTTTTCGTGGGAGATGTCTTTCAGCTGGAACCGGTCGTGTCGGCCGATCAACGCGATATTCTCCACCGCTTCTACCCCAACTCCTATTTCTTCTCGGCACGTGTGTTTCAAGAGGTCAATCTTGTCCCCATCGAACTGCAGAAGGTATACCGGCAAAAAGACGCTCTTTTCGTCAATATTCTGGACCATATCCGCAGCAACACAGTGCCTTCATCCGATTTGAAGGTGCTCAACGCCCGCTGCTTCCCGCAGTTCGAACCCAAAGACGAGGAGTTGTTCATCACACTCGCCACACGCCGCGACCAAGTAGACTATATCAATGAGAAGAAACTGGCGGAGTTGCCCGGCGAGGAGTTTGTTTCGACAGGAAAGATATCGGGTGATTTCCCTGAATCGGCCCTGCCAACACAGCTGAATCTCGCCATCAAGGAGAAAGCGCAGGTGATCTTCATCGAGAACGACCGCGACCGGCGTTGGGTGAACGGCACCATAGGCACCATCTCCGGCATCGATTCCGAAGGGAATGTCTACGTACTGTTGGAAAATGGAGAAGAGTATTTGGTAGAGCCGACGCAATGGAGCAACTATAAATATCGCTATAACGAAGAGGAAAAGCGCATCGAAGAGGAGATCATCGGGAGCTTCACCCAGCTGCCTATCCGATTGGCATGGGCCATTACCGTACACAAGAGCCAAGGCCTCACCTTCAGCCGGGTGGTGGTCGACTTGACAGGCGGAGTGTTTGCCGGCGGACAAACCTATGTGGCACTCAGCCGCTGCACATCACTCGAAGGTTTGGTACTGAAATCCCCTATCTCACAACGGGATATCTTCATTCGACGCGAGGTGTTGCTCTTCAGCAAACAGTTCAACAACAGCCACCTCATCCAAAAAAGCTTGGCCGATAGCGAGGCGGAGATGCTCTATCTCAAGGCAGCCAACGATTTCGACCGGCATCGTATGAGCGAAGCTGTCGAGGCATTCTCTTCAGCCCTCGAAAAGCGAAACGAGCTGCAAAATCCTCTGATCCGCCGCCTTATTTCCAGAAAGCTGACCCAACAGCAGACCGAAGTGGAGACGCTCAAGGAGAAAATCAAAGGCCTGCAAGGGGAACTTCACCAGCTGCGGAGCACACTCAAGGAGTTCGCCTACGAATATTACCTGATGGGAAACGAGTGCATCACCAAAGCGCACGATGCACAAGCGGCACTTCGCTGCTTCGACAAGGCACTCAAGATGGATCCCTACTACGTCGATGCGTGGGTGCGCAAAGGGGTTACGCTTTTCGACCAGGGAGATGCGCAGTCGGCACTCACCTGCTTCAATCAGGCACTGCAACTGGATCGCTCCTCGTTCAAGGCATTCTATAACCGAGGCAAGCTTTACTTCAAGCAGAAATATCACGATGAGGCACTCTCCGACTTCCTCTCTGCCGCCTCTCTCAAGAAGGATCACGCCATCACCCACGACTATCTGGCCGAGATCTACGCCCGACAAGGGGAAGAGGAGAAGGCTGAAAAGCATCATCTCATCGCCGAACAGCTACGGATCCTCAAGAGCAAAAACAAGCGGAGGTAGGCAACAAAAAGAGAGAAATCTCTCCCAATCCAGCCGAAAACGGCCCCTACTATTTTCAACAATATGCACAGTTCCGAACCGGTTTCTCTGCATAAAACTGCAGTTTATTCGGGGGAAAACTCCAGTTTCATGCCGAATGAACTCGAGTTTTCTCCCGAATATACTTTTAAAAACCGTGTGCTTTCTCAGCAGATGCTCACCTTGAAAGTTTCTCCATCCGCTCACGTCTTGTCGACATTGAGGGGAACCAAATGTCATCGGCCGTTATGCCGCACTCCTTTACTGCCTTCATACAATACTCCAGCCGCCCGAAGTTGGCATCGCCGTTGTTGGTGCCGAACGTAAACTTCAAGCCCATCGCTTTGGCTCGTCGGATGATGTAAAGACTCGGAACGAGGTAACGCGCATTGATCTCGAGGGCAATGCCTTCCTCTTTCATCACATGGAGTATGCGGTCAATACGACTGTCGGTCCAATATTTGTCATATTCCACTGCCAAGGTGTCGGGGATATAGAAAGCATTGGCAAAGATATCGGCTGGCTCATTCGTGAGAATTTTCACCGTCTGGTCCACTATCATATCCATATAAGCATCTTTCGAGATGTCAAGGTGCACCTCCTCGGGACGATATGTACGGGTGGTGCGCCCTTTGTGGTCGATCACGGTCATGGCATCGGTATAGAGATAGTCGAATGTCAGCAGCAACTCTTTCGAAAAGCTGTATGACCACTTGCGACCTTCGCCTTGCACGCCGCGCAAGAAGGGTTTGTCCTTTACGCTTTCATAATACTCCGTAAGGTCTTCGTCGCCCGTATACATCGTTCCGAAGCCGCCTTCGCCCTCCTTCATCGGGCCGTAAGCGTTGGGGCCCACGCCATAGTTTATGCCATAGTTCATCTGTTTGGCTTTTGCATCTGCCTCGGTAAGGCCACCTTTCAAGTGAACATGATAGTCAATCACAGGGTAGTTGGCCTGCTGCAGACGGATGATGTCATCGGTCTGTTCATCGACCGGCGGCATAGTGTCGTTGGGGTTGGTGGCATCGGCCGGCAATGTTTGCAGCATAAGATCCTTGAAATCGACACTGCCATTGTAGCCAATCAAGTGGAAATTTCCGCTTCCGAGAATACGATTCTTGTACTCCTCGAGGCGGAAAGGTTTCTCCGGTTCGGTGTAACACACCACATCTTCGCCCTTTATTTTCACCGATATATTTTTTCCTCTCACAGCAATATAGAAGGGAAACCACTCATCATCGTCAGCCAAACTGCGATAAAGGTTGCGCACCGTGGAGAGGCTGCCCGTCTTGCGAGTGCCATCGATAGCGCCATTGTGGAAAAGAACTTCGTAACCATTCCCCGCACTTCCGTCAGAATGAAACGCGATAGCGGCCGTTGATCCCTTCGAAACGCGCGCTGTTCCGGTAAGTTCGAAGTTGGAGAAATCAGCTTTTCCCTCACCGAAAGCTAGGTTGTCGCCGGCCGATACCGTAAGCTGTTGGCCTGCATCGAACGTTTTGCCATCGCGAACCCACTGCTTCATGGGAGTCGGTCGGCTGAAATCTGTACAAGACATCGCTACGAACGACAGCAATGCCATCAAAAAATAGTTGAATGATGTTTTCATGTTGATAATGATTAGCAATTATGATTTCGCAAATATACTATTTCTTGTGAAATATTGAATAGGGGAAAAGAGGTGGTTTTAATCGAAATTTTTCATAATCTCCCCTCTCCTCGCCCCAATTCCTCCGCAAAGAATCATGATAGGAGGGAAACGGGTGCCGCGTATCTCGATTTTTTTCCTTATCTTCGCCCACTATTAATGATCGAGACAATACATATATAATATGATTTCAATAGATGGGTTGACAGTGGAATTTGGAGGGAGTACACTCTTTTCCGATATCTCTTTTGTGATTAACGAAAAAGATCGTATCGCCTTGATGGGCAAGAATGGGGCGGGAAAATCGACGCTACTGAAGATTTTGGCAGGCGTTCGCGAACCGACACGGGGAAAGGTGTCAGCACCCAAGGATACGGTCATCGCCTACTTGCCGCAGCACTTGATGACAGAAGACGGACGGACAGTGTTCGACGAAACGGCACAGGCTTTCGCCCATCTGCATGAGATGGAGGCAGAGATCAATCGTATCAACCACGAACTGGAAACGCGTACCGACTATGAATCGGACGAGTACATGCAACTGATCGAACAAGTATCGGCCCTCAGCGAGAAGTTCTACTCCATCGAAGAGATCAATTACGATGCAGATATAGAAAAGACATTGCTCGGCCTGGGCTTCCGACGCGAGGATTTCCAACGCCAAACGAACGAGTTCAGCGGAGGATGGCGTATGCGTATCGAACTGGCCAAGCTGCTGCTGCAGAAGCCGGACGTACTACTGTTGGACGAGCCTACCAACCACTTGGACATCGAATCGATCCAATGGTTGGAAGATTTTTTGATCACCAGCGGACAAGCGGTTGTCGTCATCAGTCACGACCGTGCATTTGTCGACCATATCACGACCCGAACCATCGAGGTGACCATGGGAAGGATCTATGATTATAAGGTAAACTACAGCCAATACTTGCAGCTTCGCAAAGAGCGGCGTGAACAACAACAGAAGGCTTACGACGAGCAGCAGAAGTTCATTGCCGAGACGAAGGAGTTCATCGAGCGCTTCAAAGGGACCTATTCCAAGACTTTGCAGGTACAGAGCCGCGTGAAGATGCTCGAAAAGCTGGAGTTGTTGGAGGTGGATGAAGAGGATACCTCGGCCCTGCGACTGAAGTTTCCCCCCTCTCCCCGCTCAGGCAACTACCCCGTCATCATCGAGAATGTATCGAAAAGCTACGATGGCAAGACGGTATTCCGCAATGCGAACCTCACCATCGAGCGAGGAGATAAGATAGCATTCGTCGGACGAAACGGCGAAGGTAAGTCTACCCTCGTGAAGTGTATCATGAAAGAGATCGAACATGAAGGAACACTGACGATCGGCCACAATGTCATGATCGGCTACTTCGCCCAGAATCAAGCCTCGCTCTTGGACGAAAACCTGACAGTCTTCCAAACGATCGACGATGTGGCGAAAGGAGATATCCGCAACAAGATAAAAGATCTGCTGGGGGCTTTTATGTTCGGCGGCGAGAACTCTGCCAAGAAAGTGAAGGTGCTTTCCGGCGGCGAGCGGACACGTCTGGCCATGATCAAGCTGTTGCTCGAACCGGTCAATCTCTTGATCTTGGACGAGCCGACCAACCACTTGGATCTGAAGACGAAGGATATCCTCAAGCAGGCGCTGCTCGATTTCGACGGAACCTTGATCGTTGTCTCGCACGACCGCGACTTTTTGGATGGGTTGGTGACCAAGGTGTATGAATTCGGCCATCAGAAGGTGACCGAACACTTGGAGGGCATCTACGAGTTCATGCAACGTAAACATATGGAAAACTTACACGAACTCGAAAAGAAATAAAAGCAAATGGACGAGTTACTGCGACTGCTGAAACATTTCTTTGGATACTCCTCGTTCCGTCCTCTGCAAGGTGAGATCATCAACCATATTCTTCAGAAAAAAGATGCACTGGTGCTGATGCCGACGGGTGGAGGGAAATCCATTTGCTACCAACTGCCGGCCATCTATCTGGAGGGCATCACCTTGGTCATCTCTCCGCTCATCGCCCTGATGAAAGACCAAGTAGAAGGGCTGATTTCCAATGGCATTCCGGCCGCCTCGCTCAACAGCATGCAGAGCGAAAGCGAACAGCAACAGGTCAAGCAGTTGTGTATCCAAGGAAAAATCAAGTTGTTGTATCTCTCCCCTGAGCGGGTAAAGAGCGATGTCGAGTGGTTTTTGCCACAGTTGGACATCTCGCTGATCGCTATCGACGAGGCACATTGCGTCTCGCATTGGGGGCATGACTTCCGACCGGAGTACACGCAGTTGGCCATACTGAAAGAGCGTTTTCCGAAAGTGCCGATTGTGGCGCTCACCGCAACCGCCGACAAAGTGACGCGACAAGACATCATCGATCAGCTACGTTTGGACCGGCCGAGGGTTTTCATCTCGTCGTTCGACCGCCCCAATCTCTCACTGACCGTCGAACGTGGCATGAACAAGAAAGAGAAAATACGCTCGATCGTCCGCTTCATCCGCACCCATAAAGGACAAAGCGGCATCATCTACTGCATGAAACGCAGTGATACCGAATCGTTGGCCGACGAATTGTCCCTCTATAATATCCGTGCCACGGCCTATCATGCGGGCCTTCCTCCGCTCTTACGCAACGAAGCGCAGGACGACTTCATCAACGACCGCGTGGAGGTGGTATGTGCCACAGTGGCATTCGGCATGGGAATCGACAAAAGTAACATACGATGGGTGATCCATTTCAACATGCCGGGTAGCATTGAAAATTACTATCAGGAGATCGGGCGCGCAGGACGTGATGGACTCAAGAGCGACACTTTGTTGTTCTACTCGATGAGCGACATGATCGTCCTTCGGCAATTCGCAGAAGAGAGCGGACAAAAAGAGGTGAACCTCGAGAAACTCAACCGAATGCAACGCTATTGCGAAGCGGATATCTGCCGACGACGTATCTTGCTGAGTTACTTTGGCGAGGAGGTTTCTCACGACTGTGGCAACTGCGATGTCTGCAAGAATCCACCGATCCGTTTCGATGGTTCCATTCTGGTGCAGAAAGCACTCAGTGCCATTGTCCGCACCAACCAGCAGATTGGAGTCGAGATGCTGATCGCAATCCTTCGAGGATCGTCACGAACCGACGTGATGGAGCGCAATTTCCACCTCATCAAAACCTACGGAGCAGGGCGCGATCTCTCCTACATTGCCTGGAAAGAGTACATTTATCAGATGATTCAACTGGGCTTTATCGAAGTGGACTATATCCATTCGGCCCACTTGAAGGTGACACCCTTGGGAGCAAAAGTACTATATGGGAAGATGACGGCACAATTGGCGAAGTATACTCCGACTGAAACTGTCGAGAAAGAGACCGGCAAGAGGACATTCAAAGCGCAACCGATCCGTCCGAAACAAAACTCGTCGGTAAACGATCAACTGACGGATGCCCTCAAACAGCTCCGCAAACAGTTGGCAGAGAAGCAAGGGGTGCCGGCTTATCACATCTTTTCTGATGCTTCCATCGAGGAGATGGTCCGTCTCCGCCCCACAACCTTGGGCGACTTCAACATGATCCGCGGCGTAGGACAAATCAAACTGGAGCGATATGGGCGGGTATTCGTGGGCCTTATCCGCTTCGTTCTGAAGCTTCCTAAATTGGAATAAGCTTACAATCCGTTGAAATCAATCCCTTCAAAGTGCAAACTGGGCAACTGCCAGCAAGAGGTTGTACGCGGATCATTGCCCACCTCTACCAGTTGATTCCATAAATGGATCATGTTGCCTGTGATGTTCATCTCCGAAACAGGACGAACCACTTCGCCATTTTCAATCAGGAACCCCTCAATGCCATAGGAGAAATCGCCCGTCGCACTGTTGCAGTTACCGCCATTGAAGCCGGTGATCCAAATGCCTTTCCGAACAGCAGCTACCATCTGTTCCAAATTTTTCTCTCCTTGCTCCATCGTAAGGATCGAGGCAGAGGCAATGGTCGGTGCCATGTTCATCTTATTGGCGCGGTAAGTATCAATAAAATAAGTATTCAACACGCCTTCGTCGAAGATCGTCATCGGGCGGGTTGCCACTCCTTCTTCATCAAAATAGCGGGCACCTGAAGCCTTGATCCTATGCGGTTCGTCGCGCAAAGTAAAGTGCTTTCCCATCACTTGCTCGCCGAGTCGATTCAACAAAAAGGAGTTCTTCTGCTGAATGGCAAAGCCATCGAGGGCGTCCATCACAGGAGAGAGCAAGCGGGTTGCATTCAGATTGTCGACAATCATGTCGTATTTCCCCGAATACGTACGAGACTGTCCTAATTTTCGAAGGGCACGTTCCAAGGCTTGCTCACCGATATGCTCTGTTTGCAAGTCGTTATAAAATAATGAAGTATCATACCAATACGCTTCAGGACGGGCATCGGACTGATCCTTTACGCTGGCATTGGCGTAGAGAGAAAAGCAAGAAGTGGCCGCTTCGCCCTCAAATCCGTTGCTTGTCAACAAGTATTTGTAATATTTTTCATCGGCATAAGCGGAAGTAGCAGAGATGATGCGAGGATCTTTTCCGTAGATCTCAGTGCATGCTTGCATCGCCAATTCCTTCTTCCGTTCGGGCTGTAACAGATCAAACGCAGGATCCATCAGCTGCAAGTCGGGCATTCCTCCTTTATAATAGCGCGCTGCATCGGGCAATGTTCGGGCTTTATCCACAGCCAAGTAACGCGTAGCCGCAATATTCTCGACAATAGCTCGGTTCAACTCTGCTCTATCCAGTTTATTGGTGGAGAAGGAGCCGTACTTTCCATCGACAAAGAAGCTCACTACCAGCAAATTTTCAGATGCCTGCTGCAGGCGGTCTATCTGCATATCGCGGACCTCGAACGAGCTGCTTGCGCCATTACACAAGCAAACGCGCGACTGCCGACAACCATTCTTGAGGGCATAATCCATAGCCCACTGCACTAACTCTTTCTGTTCGTTTGTTATCATTTCTTCTCTATTCTCGTAGTTGATACTCCTTAGTTTTCTCCTCCGACCGTCAATTGTTTGACCAACACCGAAGGCATACCGCACGTCACCGGACAAGACTGCCCATCTTTGCCACAGGTCCAGTTGCCATTGTCTATAATCGAGCGATCTCCTACCATAGAGATCGCCGCCAATGCCTTCGGACCATTGCCGATAATGTTGATATCCTTGATGGGTTGTGTCAATCTTCCGTTCTCAATCAAGAAGCCGCTCGAGACAAAGAAGGTAAAATCGCCGGCCCCGATCTGAACCTGACCATTGGTAAAGCCGCAAGCATAGATACCTTTCTTGACGGAGGCGATGATCTCCTCTTCCGACACATTGCCCCCTTCCATATAGGTGGCGCGCATTCGTGGAATAGGCGTCTGACGGAAGTTCTCGCGACGGCCATTTCCTGTAGGTTTCACCCCATAATAGCGGGCACTGATGCGGTCGTGCAGGTAGCTGTTCAGGACTCCCTCTTTCACGATATACGTCTTTTGCCCTTCCACCCCCTCATCGTCCATATTGATCGAGCCGCGGTTGAATGGGATCGTGCCGTCGTCGACCACATTGATGTGGGCATCGCAGATTTTCTGATGCAGCTTATCCGAAAAGATAGAGGTTTTCTTGCGGTTGAAATCGGCTTCGAATGCATGACCAATCGCCTCATGCAGTAAGATACCTGAGCCGCCGGCGCCCATTACAACGGGCATCTCTCCGCCTTTTGGCTTGATGGCCTTGAGCAATAACGCCGTGTTGTCTACCGCCTTGCGGGCAATTTCAGCAATCAGTTCGTCGGTCAAGAATTCAGCCCCCTTACGAAAAGAGCGGGTCGTCACATATTTTTCAATACGTCCCTTCTCTTCCATCACACAAATAACGCTCAAAGAGACCATCGGACGGTAGTCGTAGAACAATTCGCCCTCGCTATTGCAGAAAAAAACATGCGAAGTGGTATCGCTCAAGAAGGCGCGCACCTTCTGAACACGGCCATCCATAGCAAAAATCTGATCGTTCAGCTTCTGCAGGAAAGGGATCTTCGCCGTGATTGAAACCGACTCCCATGGATCGCTGATCGCATAGCGGCTCGACTTCTGCCCGATGTCTGTCATGTTGGCTGCCGGCGAAACACTATTTCCGCCGTCTGCAATCTGAGCTGCTGTGCGGGCTGCCGCCAGCATCTCCTTCAACGAGACATTTTCGACATAGGCATATCCTGTCTGATCTCCCTTCAATACTCGCACACCGACACCGAAATCGACGTTCGACTGTGCATTGTTCACGATATTGTCCTGCAGCTGAAGGCCATTGTTCATCGTATGCTGAAAATAGAGGTCGGCATAGTCGCCCCCCTTTTCCAACGCCACGGCCAACACCTGCCTCAGCGCTTCATCTGTTATTTTGAAGTAATTTTTACCCCATTCCGCGTTTCTCATCTTCGTAGTCTTCTTTCCGTTCGGATTTGTTATCGGACAAGCTATAGTGCCTCTCCAAAAAAAAAGGATGCATCAAAGCTTGATGCACCCCTTTCTATATCGTAAAGCAAGATTTATTTATTGAAAAAATCTTTTACTGCTTCGTTAGGAACCATTTCTTCTTGGAAGACGTAAGCACCTGTTTTCGGAGACTTAACCATCTTAATCACCTTAGAGAAAGTACGTCCATCACCTTTTTTAAATGTTGCAACTGCTTTCTTTGCCATTTTTCAAATCTCCTATTATTTAATTTCTTTATGTAAAGTCATTTTCTTCAAGATAGGATTGTATTTCATCAATTCCAATCTCTGAGTTGTATTCTTTCTGTTCTTGGTTGTGATATAACGAGAAGTTCCCGGCATACCGCTGTTCTTGTGTTCAGTACACTCCAAAATAACTTGAACTCTGTTACCTTTTGCTTTCTTTGCCATAGTCTATAGTCCTCCAAATTAAGCGTTTAAATAACCTTTTTCTGCAGCTTGTTTAATTGCAGCATCCAAACCTACTTTATTGATCAAACGTAAGCCTGCAGCAGAAATCTTCAAGCTGACCCAGCAATCTTGTTCTACCCAATAGAACTTCTTCACAAACAAGTTAACATCGAACTTACGTTTCGTTCTTCTCTTAGAGTGAGAAACGTTGTTGCCAACCATTGCTTTTTTCCCGGTAATCTGACAAATTTTAGACATCTCTATCTTCTTTTTATTACATGTAATGATTCAAAAAAAATACTTTATGGGATACAAAAATAGACATAAATCTTCATTTATGCAAATTTTGTCTCTCATACTCGCCAAAACTTCTTCCCTGAACTAGCATCACGATCAGAACGGAAGTGCTTTTCAGCAGCGGAGCTTCCGACGAAACATACCGCTTACGGGGTGCAAAGATAGGGATAGTTTTTTTTATAACCAACTCTTTTGCCGCTTTTTTCTTCGCTATTTTATTATTCTTCAGCAACTATCGCCCACATCCTCCTACCCTTCCAAATGAAAGCTCCCGAATCTTTCAATAGTTTCTCCGCACAAAACTGCAGTTCATTCGGGAGAAAACTCGAGTTCACTCGGGGGAAAACTGCAGTT
>CAVJQR010000012.1:13331-24597 GCA_963651605.1 Agathobaculum sp. | reverse complement strand
GTGCCGTTCATGATTACATTGCAGGTTTCTTGTCTCTTCGCAGAAATGGCGACAGTTTGCCGCAAATCATCAGCCACTATTTGGGAAAACGTTGCAAGGATGTCTTGTGTTGCTTCATTGTAGTCCTGATGTTATTGGTCGGTGTGGTGTTTGTGTCCGGACCGGCAGCTTTATTGGCAAAGATGACTCCTGCCTTCCTCGACGAGAAGTTTTGGATTATCGTCATATTTATCTATTATATTTTTGCTACCTTGTTGCCCATCAACAAGGTCATTGGTAAGATCTATCCGATATTTGGAGCAGCGTTGCTCTTTATGGCTGTTGGCATTTTGGTGATGATGTATGTGACACATCCCGCATTGCCTGAGTTGACTGATGGTTTGGCCAACAAGCATCCGGATGGTTTGCCCATTTTCCCGATTATGTTCGTAAGTATTTCATGCGGTGCTATCTCCGGTTTCCATGCTACGCAAAGTCCGATGATGGCACGTTGTTTGAAAAACGAGAAATATACTCGTCCGGTGTTCTATGGGGCGATGATTACGGAAGGAATCGTTGCTTTGATTTGGGCTGCGGCCGCCACCTATTTCTTCCAAAAAAATGGTATGGGAGAGAACAATGCCGCTGTAGTGGTTGATGCCATTACGGAAGAATGGTTGGGGTCTGTCGGTGCTGTTTTGGCCGCTTTGGGTGTGATTGCTGCACCGATTACGACAGGCGACACCGCTTTCCGTTCAGCTCGTCTGATCATTGCCGACTATTTGCACTTCGAACAGACCAATATCAAAAGACGTTTGGTTATTTCTGTCCCATTGTTTGTCATTGCCATGGCCGTCTTGATCTATTCATTGACGATGAAGGATAGTTTTAATATGTTCTGGCGTTATACGGTATGGACCAATCAAGTACTCTCCTCCTTTACGTTGTGGGCATTGACCATTTACCTTTATCAGCAACGTAAGGCTTATATTATGACATTGATTCCGGCTTTGTTCATGACGATGGTCTGCGCCACCTACATTTTTGTGGCACCTGAAGGATTGGCTTGGTCGAACTATGAATTGTCGTTAGCCATCGCAACTGTATTCACCATCCTCGTCTTTGTCGCATTTATAGCAAAAGTGCGGAAGTTCAAGCGCGTGGAGAAGGGAGAAACGAAAAAAGCATTAGAATAATCTATTTGTAGAACTTAGGGGCAAACGTATAGCGATCCAATCACCATCGCTGTAGGCTTGCCCTTTTTTAATAGAACAATCATTATGACTAAACTAAACAAATGGGTGATTGCCCTCCTTGTTTGTTGCCTGATTACGGTACCGGCTTCCGCACGGCGGAAAGTAGTTGAGGCGGATACGATCACATTATTGTCGTTCAACGATTTTCATGGCTATTTTGCGCCGGATGCTGTGGCGCCGGGTGCCAGCGCATTGGTCCAGTCGCTATTGGATGAAAAAGCCACGTCTCCGCATCCCTTTATCGTTTCGGCGGGCGATAATTTCAGTGGTAGTTTCTTTTCGAAGATTACAAAAGGCGAACCCTTGCCGGATATGTTTCGGCTTTTGGGGGTGGAGATCTCGGCAGTCGGCAATCATGAATTCGATTGGGGAAAGGATTTTCTGTTGAATACCGCTTCGAAGTCGGCCACTTATATTGCAGCCAATATCGAACTGATGGGGCAATGTAACCAACCGTGGCTACCACCCTATAAGATTCTCTCCTGCACATTGAAGAATGGTGCCCCGTTCCGTATCGCATTTATCGGCTTGACTACGGTCGAGACTAGATACAAGACATCGTCTGAAAATGTGGCAGGTTTGGATTTCATCCATCCATATGCGGCAGCAGCCATTCAGTTGGCTACCAACTTGAAGCATGAGGGCAAGATCGATATGGTCGTTTTGCTTACACATCTCGGCACAGATATGATACATCCTGACCGTTTTCAGGAATGTAATTCAAAAATGTTGCCCTATATGGAGGGGATCGATGCCATCATTACTGCCCACTCGCACCAGGTCGTATTGGATACTATCAATAAAATCCCAATTGTTCAAGCGGGGTCTTATGGCCGTTATATGGGAAAGTTGCAGTTCAAGGTGATGCCTCAGAAGAAGAGTGATGCCTTTGTCGTGGAATATATCGGGGGCGATACGATCGCTGTAGACCGCAACAAACACAACCCTGAAATGGAGAAATTGGTTAACACCTATAGAGAAAAATTCCAATTCGACGAGGTGTTGACCCATACTGAAGAGGAGGTGATGCGCAAAGGTCATTCCTATTCGCCGATGGGTAGCCTGGTGACAGCCTCGTATGTCAGCTACTTCAAGAAGACGATGCCTGAGATGGCCGAGCAATTTCCTGTGATTGGTGTTAATCATGCGGGGGGTATCCGCAACGATTTTCCGAAGGGCAACATTACCCGTCTCGATGCGGCCAATATTTTGCCCTTTGCCGGTCAGGTTGTCGCTTTTCGTTTTACGGGCGCCATGTTGAAGAAATTGTTGAATGACGGTCGTCGTAACCGTAATGGCATGCTGCAAGCCTGCCACATGAACCTCTATCTGGAGAGTGACTCGGTGGCGGCGGTTGAATATACCGGCCATGGCGATCCTTGTCGGATAGCAGACGAGGATGAATGCATTGTGGTGTTGGACAATTATATTATCGACGGCGGCGATCAATATGACAGTAAGCTTTTCGTCGATCCGATTGTTCCATTCAACGATAAGCAACTGATTACGACCGATGCCTTTGTCGATTATTTGAAAGCACAACCATCTGTGCGTAAGCAAGATATACCTATTCCGCAACTCCTTCAGAAGCCTTGAAATAAGACGAGGAGAGAGGGCTGGAAAAAGCACGGGTGTTTTGGATGAAAAACACTCGTGTTTTTATTAAAAAGCATGCGTATTTTGCCAACAAAACACCTATGTTTTTTCAGAAAAAGCTCGGCATGATTCTAAAAAAAGCTCCCGAGCTTTTTCTAATTTCATCGGCATGATTTTTTTCGTTGTTCGGCATGCTTCTCGGAAAGGGTGCTGCGTATTGTCTTTTTTGATGAAAAGAAGCTGTTTCTTTCATTTTTGCCTATTTTTATCTTAAAATAATCTTTGCTAATATGAATTTACATTAAATTTTTCATTACCTTTACCGAAATTTAATAAAGGTAGAGTTGGTACGATGAAGAAATTTATGAAAATAACCGTAGGATTAGCCGTCATGATGGGCTTTTTTGCTTGCTCCGATAAGGCCGCTTATCGGATTGAGGGCAAGTTGTCCAACTTGCAGCAATCGGAAGGTTATGCCGTTTTTGAAAATGACAGAGGGGCGATCGATGTAGACACCCTGGTATGTGATGCCGACGGCAATTTCTCTTTGGAGCAACGGCAAGAGGGATTCAATACGGTGACACTCTTCTTCGACAACAAAACCTTGTGGCGCTGTCTCTATCTCGAGGCAGGGAAAAAAATCAAAATTTCGGGCGATGCACAATACCCCGCCTTGTGGCAGGTGAAAGGTGGCGACAAGATAAACGAACAGTTGGCCGCCATCAACCAACAGTCAGCCTCTTTGTGGAAGGAACGCACGACCCTTTTGAAAGAAATCAACCATAAACAGTCACATCCGATTGCCGAAGCGGATGCCATGGCCAAGTTGGCGAATGTCGAGCATCAGTTGGAAGAGAAGGCAGCAGCTTATGTTCGGAGCAACCCTTCGGAAGCAGCCTCTTTGGCATTGATTGACTATTTCTTTGTCAACCCCGATGACTCGCGCCTGGTGGACGAGCTCTTGGCGGTACTCTCCCCGCAGTTGCGTACACATTATTTATATAAGACGCTGGAAGAGTTCTCGGCTCGGACACGAAGAACGAATATCGGAGCCGAAGCCCCTTCGTTCAAGGTGAAGAACATCGCCGGCGAGGAGATCGATTTGGCAAAAGAAGACAACAATTATATACTGCTTGCCTTTACAGATCCGTGGACGGCGGGTGGAAACATCAGTACCTCCTATTTGGCACCGGCCGTCAAGAAATATGAGAAAGAGGGGCTTGACGTCATTGTCTTCTCATTGGATGACGCTTGCGGGAAGAATCTTCGGGAGATGGCTCATAACGACAGTATCCAATGGAACTTGGTAACAGATTCGGCCGGGCAGGTAGCTGCTCTGTTGGATATATATAATGTAAGTGAACTTCCGCGTTATTATTTGATCGATAAAGACAAGAAAATTCTGATGAAGACAGAGAATAACTTGGAAGTGCGCGATACATTAGACGAGTTGTTCGCCAAATAGAAGCTTGAGGCTTGGCATCAATCGCTCGTTTTTATTTTACTCATTTTAAAACACTTAACTATGTTAGCAAAAACTTTTGCCGCAGCCCTGCAGGGAATATCTGCCACTATTATTACAATCGAGGTCAATTGCAGTAAGGGAATCCAATTCTTTTTGGTTGGGTTGCCCGATGTAGCAGTGCGAGAGAGCCATGAGCGGATTGTCTCAGCCCTGCAAGTGTTTGACTATAAGATCCCCCGCAGCCGCATTGTCATCAATATGGCTCCCGCCAATCTTCGGAAAGAGGGTTCGGCTTATGACTTGCCGTTGGCTATCGGCATCTTGGCCGGAACGGGACAAATCCAAGCCGATAAATTGGGTGACTACATGCTGATGGGCGAACTCTCGCTTGATGGTACATTAAACCCCATCAAAGGTGTGTTGCCGATCGCCATCAAAGCGCGCGAAGAGGGCTTCAAAGGATTCATTCTTCCTAAGCAAAATGCGCGCGAGGCGGCAGTGGTAAACAAGTTGGTGGTTTATGGTGTGGAAAACATCAAGCAGGTAATCGACTTTATGGATGGAAAAGCGGAGTTGGAGCCGACGGTTGTCAATACGCGCGAAGAGTTTTATGCCAAACAAGAGCACTTCTCGTTCGACTTCTCCGAAGTAAGGGGGCAGGAGAATGTGAAACGGGCCTTGGAAGTAGCTGCCGCCGGAGGGCATAACCTTATTATGATTGGTCCGCCGGGCAGTGGCAAATCGATGTTGGCCAAGCGTTTGCCCAGTATCCTTCCGCCCTTTACCCTGCAGGAGTCATTAGAAACGACCAAGATTCACTCCGTGGCGGGAAAGATCGGAAGCGAGACATCGCTGATGACGCAACGCCCTTTCCGCTCTCCTCACCATACTATCTCGGATGTGGCCATGGTGGGTGGCGGCTCCTATCCGCAACCGGGCGAGATCAGCTTGGCTCATAACGGCATCTTGTTCTTGGACGAGCTGCCGGAGTTCAACCGCAATGTGTTGGAGGTGATGCGCCAACCCTTGGAAGATCGGTTGATAACCATCTCGAGGGCTCGATTTTCGGTCGAATATCCGGCCGGCTTCATGTTGGTGGCCTCGATGAACCCCTGTCCGTGTGGCTATTACAACCACCCGACGAAGGCATGCGCTTGTGCCCCGGGGGCTGTTCAGAAATATATGAACAAGATATCCGGCCCGTTGCTTGACCGAATAGATATTCAAATAGAGATTGTTCCCGTACCTTTCGAGAAGATCTCAGAACAGACTGCCGGCGAGCCGAGTGCGCGAGTACGCGAGCGGGTGATCAAGGCGCGCGCCATTCAAGCGAAGCGATTTGAGTCGCATCCGGGCGTTTATTGCAATGCGCGGATGAACACGAAGCTGCTGCATCAGTATGCTGTTCCAAACGAGGCGGGTTTGCAATTGCTGAAAAAGGCGATGACGAAACTGAATCTTTCGGCCCGTGCTTACGATCGCATTCTGAAAGTGTCACGGACGATTGCCGACTTGGCCGGGTCGGAATCGATCGAATCGTGCCATATTGCCGAAGCAATCCACTATCGAAATTTGGACCGCGAGACGTGGGGCGGATAACATTCCCCTTGTCTCTGATGTGTTGTTTAATAAACCTGTTTTGTGCTGATAACGAGATGTTTTGATAAAATAGTCGTTGAAGGCGAAGAGGCTGTCAAGATTGTTGTGAAATAATCATTGAACAATAACTTCCCCGCTCGGGAAGGTTAAAGATAAAGGGCTGCTCTTTCAGAAGAGTATCCCTTTAATTTTTCAGTAGTTTCTCGGGAGCAAACTGCAGTTTCATGCCGAACAAACTGCAGTTTCATGCCGAGCAAATTTTTTAGAACTCCCGAGCTTGTTTGCTTCACTTCGAGATGTTTTCTATAGAAACAGTTCTCTTCGTTGATTGAAACTTTTAGTTAAATACAATATAATCTGCGGTGAATACGTTAGATTGTCAATGCAAATGCGTAAATTTGCATTTGCTTTTATTGGAAACATCTAAGCTAATATAAATTATTACTTTATACATCGTATGAGAACATACAAATTGGTTAACAATGTGTTGGGATGGGTTATCTGTATAATCGCCTCAACCGTTTATTTGATGACGATCGAGCCGACGGCCAGCTTTTGGGATTGCGGCGAGTTCATATCATCAGCTTACAAATTGGAAGTGGGGCACCCGCCCGGAGCACCCTTCTTCATGTTGACAGCTAACCTGTTTTCGCAGTTGGCTTCTGATCCTTCGACCGTGGCAAAGATGGTCAATTCGATGTCTGCTCTGTTCAGTGGGCTGACCATTCTGTTCCTTTTTTGGTCCATTACCCATTTGGCGCGGAAGATTATCGTAGACGATAAGCAGGAGATCAGTATGAGCCAGTTGATCACCATCATGGGTGCGGGCGCTGTGGGCGCATTGGCTTATACGTTCAGCGATACGTTTTGGTTCAGTGCTGTCGAGGGTGAGGTATATGCCTATTCTTCCCTGTTTACAGCCTTGGTATTTTGGCTGATATTGAAATGGGAGGAGATGGCCGACAAGCCACATGCCGACCGTTGGATCGTCTTGATTGCCTACTTGATGGGTTTGAGTATCGGCGTCCACTTGTTGAACTTGCTTTGTATTCCGGCCATAGTATTGGTCTATTATTATAAGAAATTCCCCAACCCGACAATGAAGGGTACCATCATAGCTTTGCTGGTTTCGTTTGCCATCATTGCCTTGATGATGTTTGGTGTCGTACAGGGCTTGGTTGAAATCTGCGGCTATTTCGAACTTCTGTTCGTCAATGTCTTGGGTATGCCATATAATTCAGGCGTCTATGTTTATGTTGTTTTGTTGGCTGCGGTCTTGATCTGGGCTATTTGGGAGACGATGAGCGACACGATTCATCCGCTTCGCTTGAAGCTTTCGTTCTTGCTTTCAGTCGTGCTGATCGGTATTCCGTTTATCGGCAGCGGTTATGTTTTGGCTGTTATCTTGACAGCTGCCTTGGCTGCTTATCTCTTCTTGGCAAAAAAACTGAACGTACAGATGCTGAACACTATTTTAGTCAGCTTGATGGTGGTTGTGATCGGCTATTCATCTTATGCTTTGACTATGATCCGTGCGACGGCAGACACGCCGATGAATCAGAATGCTCCGTGCGACATTTTCACGTTGCGCACCTATTTGGCTCGTGAGCAGTATGGAAAGACACCGTTGCTTTACGGACAAACATACGTATCGGAAGTGAAACGTCAGAATGATGGTTCGGCTTGTGTGGCCGTAACAAAGCAGGGCGCTCCCGTTTGGTCGCGCGTCATTAAGAAAGATCCGAGCGAGAAAGACCGTTACTATATCTCACGTTATGAGACGGACTATGAATATGTCGACGAGCTGAATATGCTCTTCCCGCGTATGCATAGCTCGAATGCCCGCCACATTGAAGCCTACAAGGAGTGGGCGAACATCAAGGGCGAGCCGGTGAAGTTTAACAGTTGCGGCGAAATGAAGACTGTCATCAAGCCAACCTTTGGCGAGAATATCAAGTTCTTCATCACCTATCAATTGAACTTTATGTATTGGCGCTACTTTATGTGGAACTTCTCCGGCCGTCAGAATGACATGCAAGGTAACGGCGAAGTGTTGCATGGCAACTGGATAACGGGTATCAAATTCATTGACGAAGCGTTGGTAGGTCCGCAAGACGATCAGCCGGTTGACGTTGCATTCAACAAAGGCCACAATGTTTATTATATGTTGCCGCTCATGTTGGGTATTTTGGGCTTGCTCTTCTTGACTTATGGCGGAAAGAAAGGAATCCAAGGCTTTTGGATAACCTTCTTCTTGTTCTTCATGACGGGTATCGCCATCGTATTGTATCTGAATCAGACGCCCTACCAGCCGCGCGAACGTGACTATGCTTATGCCGGATCCTTCTATGCCTTCTGTATTTGGATCGGGTTTGGCGTTGCGGCCTTGGGCAAGTTGTTGGAGAAATATGCGAAGTTGCCGGCTGTGGCAGCTGCAGCCATTGCAACTATTGCCGCCCTGTTCGTGCCGATTCAGATGGCGGGTCAGAACTGGGATGACCACGATCGTTCGAACCGTTATGTATGTCGTGACTTTGGTGCCAACTATCTTGAATCGTGCGAGCCGAATGCTATCATCTTCACGAACGGAGATAATGATACTTTCCCATTATGGTATGCGCAAGAGGTAGAGGGCATTCGTACCGACGTTCGAGTATGTAATACAAGTTACTTGCAAACCGACTGGTATATTGACCAGATGAAGAAGGGCGCTTACGAATCGGCTCCGCTGCCGATCTCGTGGGAAAGTGCTGACTATGTACAAGGAACAAGAGATTTCGCCTATGTATTCCCTGTGACAGACAATCCAATCGACTTGGGTACTGCCCTCGATTTCGTCAAGAGCAATGATCCGAAATACAAGAAGATCCCAGGTTTCAACCAGGAACTGGATTATGTGCCGTCAAAGACGCTGATCAATAGGATTGATTCTACTGCGGTGATGAACAGCGAAGCCTTGAAATCGGCCCAATTGCCGTTTATTCAAGACATGACCATCGACCTCAGTGGAAAAGATGCATTGGGCAAGCAGGAGTTGATCATCCTTGATATGTTGCGGACGAACAATTGGCAGCGTCCGATGTACTATGCGATTACTGTATCTCCTGACCAGTTTATCAAATTGGATCCTTATTTCCAGCAAACAGGTATGGCTTATCAGATTGTTCCGGCCAAGGTGAAGGAGTCGGTATACTCCATCAATACGGACAAGATGTATGACAACATCATGAACAAGTTCAAGTGGGGCGGTGTCAATACGCCGGGTGTCTACTTGGATGAAAACGTGATGCGCATGTGCAAGAGCTATCGAATGGTTCTTTTCGGCAAACTGGCTGTCGCATTGTATCAGAAGGATGAGAAAGAAAAGGCGTTGAACATCCTCGACAAATGTATGGAAGTGCTCCCTGCTGAGAATGTTCCGTTGGATTACAGCGCACTCTCTATCGGAGAATTCTACTATCGTCTGGGTGCGAAGGAGAAAGGTCATACGGTTTTTGCCGGTATTGCTTCGAATATGATGCGCAATATGAATTGGTACTTCCGACTGAATCCGCAACAATTCGCGTCAATTATGGATGATCTTGGAACAGATTTGTATACGATGCAGCAAGTTTTGCGCGTTGCGAAGGAGTTCGATCCCGATTTGCAGAAAGCTTATCAAGAAGAATTCGATAACTATCGCATGGCATACAACTCACTGCAGAAACAGTAAGACAATATGTTTATTGAGCAACCGCCTTGGTTTTACAGGGTATTGTTCCCAGGGGTAACTTGGAGAGTACCATCGTCGAAGAAGAAATGTGTGTATCTCACATTCGACGATGGTCCTATTCCCGAGGTTACCCCTTGGGTTTTAGATATACTGGAGCAGTATGGTGTGAAGGCAACCTTCTTCATGGTGGGAGATAACGTCCGCAAGCATCCGGATGTTTATCGGATGGTCATCGAGCGAGGTCACCGTGTTGGGAACCATACCTTCAACCATATTCAAGGTATTCGTTACTTGACGAAAAATTATATGGCGAATGTCGAGAAGGCGGCCGACTATATTCCCGGTCGGTTGTTCCGACCACCGCACGGCCATATGCGAGTACCGCAACTGTTGCTCTTGAGAAAAAAGTACAGGATCGTAATGTGGGATGTCGTAACGCGCGACTATAATCGGAAACTGTCACCGGAACGTGTTCTGGAAAACGTGAAGCGATACGCCAGAAACGGCTCGATTATTGTATTTCATGACTCGTTGAAGGCTGAAAATAATATGCGTTGGGCAATGCCTCGGGCTATTGCTTGGTTGAAAGAGCAAGGATATGAATTTAAGACATTAGGCGAATGAAGCTTTCGGCTGAACATATAAAGCAAGAAGCTGAGCGGTGTGGTTTTTCCGCTTGCGGAATTGCTCCTGCCACGGAGGCGGGAAGTGAAGCTTCTTACTTTGATGAATGGTTGAAAGCCGGATATCAGGCCGAGATGGCCTACATGGCCAATCATCGAGACTTGCGCTTGAATCCCCAACTTCTGGTCGAAGGAGCCAAAAGCATTATCTCGGTAGCCTTGAATTATTATCCGAAAGTGAAGCGCCCTACGTCTGAACCATACATTGCTTACTATGCATACGGCAAGGACTACCATGTCGTCTTGAAGGAAAAACTTCGTCGGATGTGGAAGAACCTTGTGGGGAATACATCGGAGATAGACTTGCAAGAAACAAGGGAGTTCACTGATTCGGCTCCTGTCTTGGAGCGGTATTGGGCCTGGCGTGCGGGACTCGGTTGGATTGGAAAGCATACCAATCTGATCATTCCTCGGAAAGGATCGTTCTTTTTCTTGGGCGAAATCATTACCACCATGGAGGTCGACCATTATGATACTCCCATCGAATCCCGTTGCGGCTCGTGTAGACGTTGCTTGGATGCCTGTCCTACGGGGGCTTTACGCGAGGCGCATTGCTTGGATGCTTCCCGATGCCTGTCGTATTTGACAATAGAGAATCGTTCCAATATCCCCGATCACTTGGCTGACAAGTTAGGGAATCGGCTGTATGGATGCGATACTTGTCAGTTGGCCTGCCCATGGAATCGCTTTGCTTCTCCAACCGAAGAGGATGCTTTTTCGGCTTCTTCTGCTCTGTTGGCATTGGATTGGGACGATTTGAAGGAGTTTACACGAGAAGACTATACGCGGATTTTTTCCGGTTCGGCAGTCAAACGAGCAAAATATGAGGGACTGTTGCGGACAATCAACCAGTTGAAAGAAAATGAAGATATTGATCATCAATTAAAATCTAATAAGAATGAATAGAAAAATTAGTTTAGTATTGCTTTTCTGCTTATCTTTTTTGTTCAGTACCATCGAGGCCGGCGAACTGAAA
>CAVJQR010000012.1:8443-13321 GCA_963651605.1 Agathobaculum sp. | reverse complement strand
TAAACTTGAAGCATTGAAAGGGGTTAGTCAAATCCAGCAGTTGCAAACGGATTTGTATCCGGAAAAGTATGTGTTGAAACTCAAGCAATGGATCAATCCGAAAGACACGACCGTGGGTTCGTTCAATCAGCGTGTGGTCGTTTGCCATATTGGTTTCGACCGTCCTACTGTTTTGGTTACAGAAGGTTATGGAGGTAGCTACGCTTTGCGCGAAAAATACCAGGAGGAATTGTCCCAATTGTTTAATACAAATGTGGTATTCGTCGAATATCGTTATTTTTTGGAGTCGACACCGGAGCCAAAGAACTGGGATTATCTGACAGCGGAGAACTCTGCTTACGATTTGCACCACGTGACGGAAACATTCAAACAAATCTATGGCGGGAAATGGATTAGTACGGGTATCAGCAAAGGTGGGCAGACAACGAATCTTTATCGGGCATTCTTCCCGGATGATGTGGACTTTTCTGTGCCATATGTAGCACCTTGGAACCGTGGCGTTGAGGATGGCCGTCATGAAATCTTCTTGAGAGATCAAGTGGGTACGAAAGCAGAACGTAAGGCAATCGAGAACTTCCAGTTGGAAATCTTGAAGCGTCGCAGTACACTCTTCCCTCTTTTCAAGAAATATGCAGAAGAGAAAGGGTATAACTTCCGCGTACCTGTCGAAGATGTTTACGATTATAGTGTTTTGGAGTATCCATTTGCCATGTGGCAGTGGGGGACTTCTACGGAGACAATCCCTTCTTTGAAAGCTGACGATCGGACGTTGTTCGATCATTGGATGCAGATCAGCAGTCCGCAGTACTTTGCAATGGATCAAGGATTCGAATCATTCAACGTACAAGCTGCCAAGGAATTGGGATATTATGGTTATGACACGAAGCCATTCGAGAAATATTTGCACATCAAATCGGCGAAGGGCTATTTGAATCGTATGATGTTGCCGGAAGAATTGGTAGACAAAGTGACATTCGACCCGACTCTTTACAACAAGGTGTTGCGCTTCTTGGAGGAAAACGATCCGAAGATGATCTTTATCTATGGAGAAATTGACCCGTGGAGTGCCACTCATATCCCTGTTTTTGAAGGCAAGAAAAATGAGCAAGTTTACTTCCAACCACGCGGATGTCATGCATCACGTATCGGAAACATGCCGGAGAATCTGAAGACTAAGATCATGAATCAGATTCAGGCTTGGCTGGAAGAGTAATCAAATGGTTGGGAGTCGGTCTTCAATCGTCCGGTGTACTGTTGCGGTATTCCAGCGGACTGACCCCCACATGGCGCTTGAAATACTTTCCAAAGAAAGAAACATTGTTGAAATTCAACGAATCTGCTATCTGAAACACGGACAGATTCGTTGATTTCAATTGTGCTTTAGCATCCATAATAACCATGTCGGAGATAATATCCGTACAGGTTTTCCCTGTTGTTTGCTTGACAATGGTACTAAGGTAGGCAGCAGTGATACCCAACTTCTCGGCATAAAAGGCCACATTCTTCTCTTTTGTATAATTCTCCAAGACCAATTGCTTGAAATCTTGGCTGATTCGCTCGGCCGGAGTGAGGTTTTCCTTATTTACTTTCTCCTTTAGGTAGAGACCATTCAAGGCAAATATCATGGCATGGTATAGGGGGCGGAGCGCTTCCCGACTACCGGTCTTGAACATGCGGATGGTCTCATCAGCCAGTAGGTAATATTTCTCGACCAATGTTGTCAATTCTCCTTTCAATGGCACAATCGGATTCTGTTGAATGGCTTGTTTTACATCGAAGATCGATTTTGTCGGATTGATGGTTCGTAGGAAATCGGATGAAAACCCTGCAAAGTAGATTTCAATATCCCCCTCAATCTTGTTGATTTGCAAGATGCTACCCGGTAATATGACAATGAATGTGTTGTCCACAAAGTCGAAATCGATCATGTTGATGGAGGCTTTCACCTTACCACGCTTCACCAATACATACATCTCGGCCTTGATTCGGCAAGGATATTGCGTATAAAGGCTGAGGATCATGGAATCGTTCAATACTCCGGTCAAGAAATCTTCCGGCAAATCAAACCGCGGTAATTCATATTCCATAGCTGTTGTTTTTTTGACTTGTTAGAACTTACGAATGAAAGCTACCGAATAACTGTCATAGAGATAATCATGTAATCCGGTCTTGTAACGGAGCGAGATGACATTGTTCTTCAGATCGTATTCAAGCTTTGAGCGGAATAACAACGGGCGGTCGCCATTATGGAGATAGCCTTTGAACCCGACCAAGTCGCACTCGGCATAGAGATGCTTCACTGTTGCGCTAAGACCTCCCCCGTAGCAGATGGCATCGTTTTGCCGATGCCCCAAGTCGTTGGTCATCCAACAGTAAAAGCCACCCATCACACTGAAGCGAATGGAGCAATCTTCGGCCGCATTTTTCCATAGGTCGCGACCAATGTGTGCATCAAACCAATAAGATGCCGCATCGGTAAAGCGAGCGTCGCATAAACGTCCGCCACTGGCTGTTTTGATGTTGGCGCTGATGAGAATATCTACCCATTTCGGATTCCGAAGTAGTTGATAATAGCAGTTGACAATCACATCGCCAAAGCAGGGAATGGGCGGTTTGACATCGACTGCATTGCGCTCGTCGCGTACGGCTTCGGACGTTTTATACCATTCTTGCAAGACTCCGCTGACGGTTATAGCCGCCTTCCCTTTGGCAATGGGAATGTAAAGACGGGCAAATAGATCTTTTGTATCATCGCCGGTCATGGTGTGATAATCGCCTCGCACCTCGATTTCCCATTTCGAAGAAAGCCTTCCTTCCATCAGTTCGGGATAGGGGAAAGCATTGGCTCCGAAATAGCGGGGAGAGTAGACGAGGTATTCTCTTTTTTCTGCCCAAGAATTGTCATCTTCAGCATGAAGCGTGAAGATTGCCGAGCAACAGAAAAGAAGTAATGTATATAGTCGTTTGTTCATTTTATCTGATCAAGTATTTCGTAAACTTTATTGATGATTGCAGTGGGTTCGATCTGTTGCATACAAGCCCAGTCGCCACGAAGGCATGGCTTCTCGCCGAATACCGAGCAAGGACGGCATGGCATAGGCAGCTGTACGATGTAATCCGGCTGTTGTTTATATCCATAGAATCCCGCATAGGGATGGGTGGCGCCCCAAATGGAGAGGACGGGGGTATGAACGAGCGAGGCAAAGTGCATATTGGCAGAGTCCATACAGATCAATAACTTCAACCGACTGATCAGTTGCAGCTCTTGATCGAGCGTGAATCGTCCGGCAACGCAAGCGACATGAGGGTAGCTGGCAGCCCATTTTGAGAGCATTCTCTCCTCTTCCCCTTTCCCGCCAAATAGAAACAGGTGGGTATCGGGGCGTTTGCACAGTTGGTTGATCACCTCTTCCATCTTCTCCGGCGGATAGGTCTTGCCCCGATGTTTGGCAAAGGGAGCAATACCGATCCAAGTCGTCGCATCGTTTCCGCCCAAGCTTGCGAACTGTTCGATGCCAATCGTCTCTCCATCAAAAAGCGAAGTGAAGCGATCCTCATAGGCGAGTCCTGCTTTTCGAAAGACGTCGGCATAGCGTTCTGTCATAGGGCGGAGCTGTTTGAATACTTTCTTCTCGTATCGCGTCAATGCTTTCCGTTCCTTGCGGGCTTTGTCAATAACAAAAATGGGTTTGCCTTTTGTTTTGAAGAACGAGCGCAAGACGATCGACCGCATTACATGGTGCAGATCCAGCACAGCATCGAACGGATAGTGGGAGAGGGCCCAGCCGAACTTCAACAATCCGCTTAGTTTCTTCTCTGTCGACTTCGTGTTGATGCCGATGATGTCCACATTCTGCGGGGCATTCTTGAAGATGGGGATCAGGAATGCTTGCGTCAAGAGGGTGAACTGATCGGTCGGATTGGACAATGCGGCCGAATAAAGAACCGGCGCTGTCATCGCTACGTCGCCAATAGCCGAGAGCCGTATGACCAAGTAATGCGCCATTTTTAGTTGTTTTTATTGTACAACACCGGGTTCAATGACGGGTCGTTATACATTTTCATCTGCTTATATGTTTTCATATATTTGCGTCCGGCCCGAATATCCATCAACAGTTGGTCGAGTGCCGTCGAGAGATCCTTCCGTTGTTCAAGCAAGACATTCAGTTTTTGCTGGCAGCGTTGGCGGTGTTCTTCCGAGGCGTCTTGGCGCGCCACCTCCTGCTCCATATGGCAAATCTTGAGTTCGAGAATGGAAAGGCGGTCGATGGCCCATGCCGGACTCTCTGTGTTTATGGTGGCGTTAGGCAATACTTTGACGTTCTTATACTTGTCCAAAAAGAAACTGTCGATGAGCTCCACCAAATCCGTACGGTCCTGATTCGATTTGTCGATGCGCCGTTTGATGAGCAACGCCTCGACGGGTTCGATTTGCGGGTTACGGATAATATCTTCCAGATGCCATTGAACTGCATCGATCCAATTCTTTAAATAGAGGTAAAACTCAATACTATTGACAGGATATGGGTTCTTGACAGTCGCATCTACTGAGTCGATTGCATGGTAAGCCTTCGTTGCTTGCTCGAATATATGATAACATTGCTCGCTGAACTTCATATTCTTTTCGTTTAATTATTAATTGACAAACTTACGTAAAAAAGAGGAGAAAAAAACGCTTTTTACAACTATTATCTTTTCCATTGTGGTATATTGGACGAAATTTGCAGACAAATGTGCTATAAGTTGCCGACTGTTGAATTTCTTTTGCTGAGTTTTGAAAAGTTTTCTCGGCATGAAACTGCAGTTTTCTCCCGAATGAACTGCAGTTCTCTCGGCACAAAACTGCAGTTTACACCCGAGAAACTTTTTTGTTGCTTG
>CAVJQR010000012.1:0-8433 GCA_963651605.1 Agathobaculum sp. | reverse complement strand
TAAAAAACAGTATGCCGTCATCTTTTTGTAGGTGTCGTTTGTTATTTAATGTAACAACTGTTGAAATAGCACGGAAAATGATCATCAACTCGCTGAAAGATGTGTACTTTTGTCATGAAAGAACATTTTTGAAGCGAAGAAAACGCTTAAATGAGCTCTAATTATGGTAAATAAGAAAACAAAAAAAAAGGAAGGAACGAAGAAAGCGAAAAGCAAACGGTTGAAAAAAGACGAGATCATCCGTCGGATTGTCTCTGCGTTCGAATCAACCCCTTCCTTGTCGCTCAATTATAAACAAGTCAGCAAGCAGATCGGAGTCGACAACCATGTGCAGAAACTATTGGTGGCCGAACTGCTCGATGGCTTGACGCTGAACGGATTCCTCAAGGAGGAAGATCGCGGGCGTTACCGGCTGAACAATCTCGGCACGATAGCTGTCGGTACATTCGTGCGCCGCAGCAATGGCAAGAACTCCTTCATCCCTGAGGATGGCGGTACGCCCATCTTTGTGGCAGAGCGCAACTCCGCCCATGCGATGGACGGCGACCAAGTGAAAGTACAGCTTTTTGCCCGCCGGAAGAATTCCGAGCCGGAAGGCGAGGTGGTTGAGATTCTGCACACGAAAGAGCGGGTGTTTGTCGGAAAGCTGCAGGTGACTCGAGGTTTTGCATTCCTCATTACGGAAGACAAGACCCTTGCCAACGACATTTTTATCCCCAAAGATTCGCTTAAGGGCGGAAAAGATGGAGATAAAGCCATCGTGAAAATTTTGGAATGGCCCGAAAATGCGAAGAATCCATTGGGCGAGGTGGTCGATATATTGGGTAAGGCGGGCGATAATACGGCAGAAATGCACGCTATCTTGGCAGAATTCGGCTTGCCCTACCACTATCCCGAGAATGTTGTCAAGGCCGCCAATCATATATCTGACGAGATTACGGAAGAAGAGATCGCCAAACGTGAAGATTTCCGCAATGTGTTGACGTTCACCATCGACCCGAAAGATGCCAAAGACTTCGATGATGCCCTCTCGGCTCGCCAATTGGAGAACGGCAATTGGGAGGTGGGCGTACATATTGCCGACGTTACCCACTATGTGAAGCCGGAGAGTCTGATTAATCGCGAGGCCGAATCGCGCGCTACGTCCGTCTATTTGGTGGATAGAACGATCCCAATGTTGCCGGAACGTCTCTGCAATCAGATCTGTTCGTTACGTCCCGACGAGGAAAAGCTCTGTTTTTCTGCCATCTTTGAGCTGAATGCGGAGGCAGAGGTGGTCAATTCCCGTATCTGTCGTACGGTGATCAAGAGCGACCGCCGCTTTACTTACGAGGAAGCACAGCAAGTCATCGAAACAGGCGAAGGCGATTGTAAAGAGGCAATCTTGGCATTGAACGAGTTGGCGAAGAAATTGCGTGAGAAACGTTTCAAGCATGGAGCGATCAATTTCGACCGTTACGAGGTGAAATTCGATATTGATGAAAACGGCAAACCGATTCGTGTCTATTTCAAATTCTCGAAAGAGGCGAACAAACTGATCGAGGAATTCATGTTGTTGGCCAATCGGACGGTGGCTGAATTTGTGGGATGTCCTCCAAAGGGAAAGACAAAAAAGACGTTTGTCTACCGTATTCATGATCTCCCTGATCCGGAGAAGATGGAAAACTTCGCAACGTTTATACGTCGTTTCGGATACCGTTTCAAGACTGATGGCAAGCGTTCGGACATTTCGAAGGGAATCAATACGTTGTTGGACGACGTTCAAGGCAAACCGGAGGAGAATATGATCGAGACTGTAGCCATCCGTGCCATGCAAAAAGCGAAATATTCGACGGATAATATCGGACATTATGGATTGGCATTTGACTATTATACACATTTCACTTCGCCGATTCGTCGCTACCCCGACATGATGGTTCATCGTTTGTTGGAACGTTATTTGGCCGGTGGACGAAGCGCGATGAAGAAAAAATATGAAGAGTTGTGCGAACATTGTTCGTCGATGGAGCAGGTTGCTGCCAATGCCGAGCGCGCTTCAATCAAGTATAAGCAGGTGGAATTCATGAGCGATAAACTCGGACAAGTGTTCGATGGTGTTATTTCCGGTGTAACAGAATGGGGTTTGTACGTTGAATTGAACGATAACAAGTGTGAAGGGCTTGTTCCGATCCGCGACTTGGATGATGACTATTACGAATTTGACGAGAAAAACTACTGTTTGATCGGCCGAAGGAAGAAGCATACCTATCGGTTGGGCGATCCGATTACGATCAAAGTAGCACAGGCAAATTTGGAAAGGAAACAGCTTGATTTCCAATTGGTATAGAAATAAAATAAGGGGGGTGTATTACTAAGTAATACACCCCCCTCTTACTATTTGTCATATAGTACTCAACGATTGAGTGCTTTCTCGATTTTATTCATCAGCTCATCGAACTCAACCAATCTGAATCCATTGCCGGCATGAATCACTTTCCCATCTTTTCCTATCAAATAGGTGCGAGGAATAGTGCTGTCAGCAAACTTGGAATAGATGCTTCGGTCCTTGTCTGGATATAAAGGAAACTCGAATCCTTTCTTTTTATTGTAGGTGTTTAGCTCCGCATCATTATGCTCTCGGCCGATTACCAAGAGAACAAACTGCTGGTTGTCTTTGTATTTTGGCCAAAGCGTACTCTTTATTTCTGCCAATTCCTTTTGGCAAGGAGGACACCATGTGGCAAAGAAGTTGATCAATATGACTTTCCCTTCGTAAGATGATGAGGAAATTTGTGTTCCGTCATCGTGTGTAATGACGAAAGCGGGCATGTTGTCCCCCTCTTTTACAAACGATTTGTCGTCTGCTTGCACAAAAGCAATGTTCAATAATAATCCGAGTAATATCCAGATATGTTTCATATTTCCTATAACTTATTGGGGATTACTTTGTGCGATATCGTAGCCGGCTTTCAGTGCTTTCAGGTTCATTGCAACAATCTCTTCGCCTTTGCGGGCAAAGATTTGACGGACTCCGGCCTCGATCTTTTCGTATTCAATGCCCAAGAATGGAGTAGCTGCACCCAACAGAACGATATTGGCAGCACGAACCGAGCCGGCTGCTTTGGCAATAGTCTCGACATCGAACACTACTTTATGCGGCAATTTGTCCAATTCTTTCTCCAATGCTTCCATCTCGGGATAGTTAGGAATGTTGATGAATGGCTTGGAATTGGTTACAATCCACCCATCTTTGTTCAAGTAGGGCAGGTAGCGCAATGCTTCCATCGGCTCCAATGAAATGATCAAATCGGCATGACCTAAAGGGATCAAGTCGGAAGCGATGGGTGAATCCGAAAGGCGGAGATTGGATTGTACGTCTCCTCCGCGTTGACTCATGCCATGTACTTCTGCTTGTTTCATGTACAAACCCTCTTCCAAGGCGGCTTCGCCTATCGCTGCGGCGATGGATAAAATTCCCTGACCGCCGACTCCCGACAATATAATATCTGTTTTCATTTCTTGCTTGCTTTTTTCTTTCTGGTTAATGTTTGCATACATTCGCGGCGTGGGATCAGAACGGATACGCCTTTGTATTCGATCTCTTCGCGGATAATGGCTTTCATCTCTTCATAATTCTTCTTCAAAGGAACCATTACACGGATATGAGCAGGATCAACACCGATGCCTGCACAGATTGATTCCAAGCGGCCTGTTCCGGCAGAGTCTTGTCCTCCGGTCATGGCTGTCGTTTCGTTGTCGGAGATGACAATGGTGATCGGAGTCTGTTCGTTTACGCAATCCAACAAACCTGTCATACCAGAGTGGGTGAAAGTGGAGTCGCCAATAACGGAGATAGCAGGGAATACACCCGCATCAGCAGCACCCTTGGCCATGGTAATGGAAGACCCCATGTCGATACAAGAGTCGATGGCTTGGAAAGGTGGCAATGCTCCCAACGTATAACATCCAATATCTCCGAAGACTTTCGCATCAGGATAATCGGCAACGACTTCATTCAGCGCTTGATACATGTCGCGGTGACCACAACCTTGGCACAGTGCCGGCGGACGTTGTTCAACCACTTCCGGCTTGGCGTAATATTCTGTGATTTCTATTCTTAAGGCTTTGCCTACAGCGTCCGGAGTCAATTCGCCGTCACGCTGCAAGGTTCCGTCCAATCGGCCATGCACTTTCAATCCTTTGCTCAGTAATCCTTTCAATTGGGATTCCACGACCGGATAGCCCTCTTCCAATACTAAGATCTCTTTGCATTCGTCTGTCAAACGTTTCAACTTGTCCAATGGAACAGGATATTGAGAGATTTTCAGAACCGGATGTTTGAAACCGTCTTGATAGTTCTCAGAAAGATAGTTGAAGGCAATACCTGTTGTGATGATGCCCAACGATTTGTTGGGGGCATCGTAATAGACATTGTACGGAGAACTTTCCGATGCTGCTTCAAATGCTTCTTGTGCGGCGATCAGTTTCTTGAAACGTTGTCTTGCCAAAGCCGGCAACAAGATGAAACGCTTACGGCCGTCTTCCGGGCAATGTGTCGGACATTGTTCCTTCATCGGCTGTGTTTCAACACCGGCTCTGGAGTGTGCCATACGCGTTGTGACACGCAACAGGATCGGGTAACCGAGCTTTTCGGACAATTCGAATCCATTGTATACCATATCGTACGCCTCTTGTTGGCTTGACGGTTCCAACATTGGGATCATGGCGAAGTTACCATACATACGATTGTCTTGTTCATTTTGTGAAGAGTGCATCGATGGGTCGTCGGC
Source organism: Agathobaculum sp. (assembly GCA_963651605.1). Lineage (GTDB taxonomy): Bacteria > Bacteroidota > Bacteroidia > Bacteroidales > Tannerellaceae > Parabacteroides. The sequence goes on along the minus strand of CAVJQR010000012.1, from coordinate 3,664 downwards.
CGTAAGGATGATCATACCGCCATTGATACCACTCATGGCTGCATTCATGAAGCAATCGGCTGCCACATTCAAGCCAACGTGCTTCATACAGCAGAGCGAGCGCTTGCCTGCATAGCTCATTCCCAAGGCGGCTTCCATAGCCGTCTTTTCATTTGCGCTCCAGCGTGAATGGATATTCCGCTCTTTCGCTATCGGTGAATTCTGAATATATTCAGTAATTTCGGTTGAGGGAGTACCGGGGTAAGCATAAACGCCCGACAAGCCCGCATCAATGGCGGCTTGAGCGATTGCTTCGTCTCCCAAAAATAGATGTTTTCCCATGTTATTTGAAGTTGATAAAGTCGCTAATTATTTGATTTTTCAAAGATACGTTTTTTGTATTGAAATAACAACCCCCGCATTAGAAAATCTTTCTTTTGTTCAATTCTGCACGATATCGGTCGGCGTTCCGATTGTGTTCGCTCAATGTCGCTGCAAAGTTGTGACGTCCTGAAAAATCTTCTTTGGCACACATGTATAAATAGTTGTGTTGTTGGTAATTCAGTACGGCATTTAACCCCTGTGTTGAAGGAATACGGATCGGGCCGGGGGGAAGTCCTTCATGTTTGTAAGTATTGTAGGGCGAGTCGATCTCGAGATGAATGTTCAAGATACGCTGAAGGGCAAAATTCCCTGAGGCATATTTGACTGTAGGGTCGGCTTGCAGAGGTATTCCCCGCTTCAGGCGGTTGAGGTAGAGCCCCGCAATGATCGGATATTCATCCACCACGGCCGACTCTTCCTCGACGATTGAGGCCAAAGTGGACACTTCGATCGGTGTCAATCCTATCTCGGAAGCTTTGGCTCGTCTGCTGTCGTTCCAAAAGGCATCGTACTCTTTTTTCATCCGTTGCATGAACGCTTCCGGCGAAATGTTCCAATAAAGTTCGTAGGTGTTGGGGATCAGCATGGCGATGATCGTTTGGCTGTCGAATCCTATCGAGTCGCACCACAAAGAGTCGTTGAGATAATGCAAGATTTGGCTGCCGTCCAACATCAGCTGTTGATCTGCCTTTTCGGCAAACTCCTCTATGGTTCGCATCGAGTTGAATGTGAAGCGGATAGCCGATTGTCTGCCGCTTCTTAAAGCCCGGATCAGTTCAATATTACTCATGCCCGGCTGCACTTCATAGCGTCCTGTCCGCAAATGGTCGGTATAGTGCATCCATCCGGCCAAAATCTTGAAATTGTTGATATGCAGACATCCGGCCGAGTCGCACAGTTGTTGGCATAACTTGTTCCAGTCTTTTTGTTCATCAATATAGATGTAGACGGGCTTGGCGATATGGAAATTGGGCGACCAAATCGTACGGTAGCACCAAAATCCGCAAGCAAGCAGGATCAATGACAGCGCCATGCCGGTCAGCCACAGCCAATGATGAAGAGAAAAACGTTTGTTCATGTTGATAAGCTATTGGTTTTGAAATCGGAAACAAAGATAAATAAAAAACATGGAAGAAAAAACAATCACCGCTTGTCGCCTCTTGGTCGTTTTTTTCTCTCATGCAATAAGCCCTTTGCAGAGGTAAGGTCGTCTCTTCTTTTTTCATTTATCGGAGGTTTTTTGAAAACAACCGAAGAGCTTTGAAAAAGTTTCTCCGCACAAAACTGCAGTTCATTCGGGTCAAAACTGCAGTTCACTCGGGGGAAAACTCGAGTTCACTCCCGAGAAAATTTTTCAGAACTCGTGAGGCATTTTTGAATTGTTGGAGAGTGTTGAAAAATACTTTCTGCAATTTTTGTGTTAAAAAGAGGGTACAAAAATTTGGAGATTCCAAAAATAGCACTAACTTTGCAGCGCAATTAAGCAAAAACAGTCATGAAACTTGGAAGTGTGGGTGAGTGGCTGAAACCACCAGTTTGCTAAACTGACGTACGGGTTTCCGTACCGGGGGTTCGAATCCCCCCGCTTCCGCTGATTGCGAAAAGGATGCATCCTAACCGATGTGTCCTTTTTTTGTTTTGAGTGGAGAGGGGTTTGGTACATTATTCTCTATCCTTCGTACAAAAAGTGTGATCCATTACAACTATCTCTTTCAAAAAAGCGTTATTTGTTTGAAAACAAATAACATAATTATGAAAAAGAAGACTGTGAAAAAAAGAGTGGTAGAAAAGTTGCTCCTGTTCTTTTCTTGTTGTATGCTCTTGGTTGGTTGTGAAAAAGATGTGGAGGATATCCAACGGGATCCTACTTATTTGACGCAAAAATTCAAGGATGAGAGTTTTCGTGCCTATCTTTTAAACAATTATGATACGGATGGGGATGGTGAACTTAGTCAAGAGGAGTGCGACAAGATTACGGCAGTGCATGTATCAGGCATCAAGTCTGTCGAAGGAATAGAATTGTTGAAAAATCTCAGTTCGGTGAATATCTTTTGTCCGGAAGATGTTACATTGGATTTGTCGAATAATCCATTGGTGGATAATCTTCACTACTATGGTAATCCTATCCAACTTCATCCCAAGGCGCAATTGAACGTGTTATTGGCTTATTGTAAAGAGAAAATGCCTTCAGCGTTTTATGATCATTTTGACAATTTGACTATTTTTCGTTGCCAACAATCTTTCTTAGAAGGCTATGATGTGGAGAAAATTCTCCCTCAGTTGCAAACGTTTTGCTATGAGGGAGAAATGAATTTTGACTTGTCCAAAGCAACATCATTAACCTATTTGGAGATTACGAGTCCTGGTGAAAACTGCGTGATTAGCAACCCGTCTCTTCAAACGGTAAATATACAAACAGCTCCCAATATTGAGTTGAAGAACTGTCCTAAATTGGATTCGATTTTTATTTATAACTATGATGATTTTATACATACGTTGAAGATAGAAAATTGTGCGAGTTTAAAGAAGTTCGATAATCTTAAGCATTATATCCATAAACTTGAGATTCGAGATTGTGCGGCTTTGGACTCTGTTCGTCTGCATACAAGAGGTTGTGAAATTGCCGATTTTTCTAATCTTCCATCCGTTAAGGATGTTTCAATTGAAAACGAAACGATTCCGGTTATTGATTACTCGTCGATGCCCTCGCTGAGATCGTTGCGTTTAGTAGGTAAACTTTCCCGATTGGATTTAAGCACGAACGAGAGATTGCAGAACTTATATCTGGAAAATACTCAAACTGATGTGTTGAATTTAGCCAATTTGTCGCAGCTGGAAATTATACATATTAAAGATTGTGGATTTGAATCCATTGACTTGTCGAATTGTGTTCGGCTTGACTCTGCCTTGATTTTAGCTCCAAAATGCAATAGTCTGAATATCGACGGGTGCCGATCTCTTCAATATTTGGATATTGCTAAAAACGCTCTTACTCAATTGAATACAAAAGATACTCGCTTGAAGTATTTAAATTGTCAATTTGGAAGCATCTCCGAGTTGGTTATTAATCCTGAATTGGAAGAACTAAAATGTGGAGTTAATAAATTGACCCGTTTGGATTTGTCAAGGTCAAACGTGCAAAAGCTGACTGTCTACGGAAATGATTTGATAGAGTTGAAGTTGAACGACAATATTCGTTATATTAATTGCTCTCGGTGTAAATTAGAAGAGATGTTTGATATAAGTAATTGTCCGACGATTGACACTTTGGATCTGTCATCCAATCAGATACAAAAATTTG
>CAVJQR010000011.1:0-26821 GCA_963651605.1 Agathobaculum sp. | reverse complement strand
AGTTCTTCCGCGCCAACCGCCAGTATGTCATCAGCATTGACAGCATAGAGCGCATCAACTTTCTCTTCTCCTCCAAACTCTCAGTTCGCTTGAAAACTTATCCTGAGGTAAAAATCATTGTGAGCAAGGAGAAGTCGACCATGCTCAAGGAGTGGATAGACAAGTGATGCAACCGGGGAGCGTCTGTATACAATATTAGCAGCACTAAGGCAAGCGATTTTTCCGACATACGCAAGCATCGGATAGTTCATTGTTATCCAACGATTTGCTTTCTATAAAAACAAATATCTGCCAATCAAGTCGTTGCTATGATCGTGATTCGCAAGGATAATTCCGAGATGTAACGTATTTTGGGAGGAGTATATCAAAAAAAGTTTCATGAACATTATACGAAAAAAGGAGAGACAGACTATTTCACGATATGCAATAAATTCGTATCTTCGTGGGCAATAACGGGAGCAGTATATCTCCAACAAAACAACAATAATTATGAAATATGCAATAATTGGAACGGGCGGTATCGGTGGTTACTATGGCGGTTTGCTGGCCAAAGCCGGGCGCGAGGTGCATTTTCTGTTGCACAGTGACTATGAACAAGTGAAGAGAGAGGGGTTGCAGGTCGACTCTGTCGATGGGTCTTATCATCTCGACCATGTGGCAGCCTACAACGATACGCACAAAATGCCACCGTGCGATGTGGTGATTGTTGCCCTGAAATCGATCGTCAACGACCTGTTGCCGGAGATGTTGTCGCCCATTGTGCACCCGAACAGCATTGTCTTGCTGATTCAAAACGGTATCGGACTGGAAGAAGATTTGCAAAAAGCAATGCCGGAGGCGCAGATCGCCGGAGGTGTGGCCTATATATGTGCACTGAAAACCGAGCCGGGACATGTCACACACCTCGGCTTGGGGCGGCTGCAGGTAGGCGACTATTCGGTGCACGACAAGGCACTGTTGCAGGAGATGATCGGAGATATGGTGGCTTGCGGCATCAATGCCGAGCCGATGGATTACCTCGAAATGCGCTGGAAGAAGGCGGTTTTGAATATGCCGCTCAATGGAATGACGGTGGCGGTGGCGGCCCCATCGGGCCCCTCTCTGACGGAACGCCCGCAGATGGCCGAGCTGATACGCCGGATGATGATGGAGGTAATTACCGTGGCCCGGGCTTGTGGCGTGGAAACGCTCGACAGCACGTATGCTGATCGGATGATGGAGCTGACAGCCCATATGCCCGCCTTTGCTTCAAGCATGAAATTCGACTACGACCACGGGCTTCCGCTCGAATTGTACTACCTCTATCAGCGGCCCATTGCCGAAGCACACCGCCACGGTTGCGTAATGCCGCTGCTGGAGATGCTGGCCGCCGAGCTGGACTTTCTGCAATCGCAAAATACAACTACGGTAAGTTTGGAAAAACTACACAGGTGAAAACGGCAGTTTTCTCCGTACAGAACTGTAGTTCATTCGGCATGAAACTCGAGTTTTCTCCGCATAAAACTACAACGTCCTCGGGCGTTGTTTGGGCAAAGCGGAGGAGCTTTTTTGAAAAAATGATGGAATAATAATAGAAAGAACAGAGACGAATGTACGCAACGATTCCCTATATCCAACAAAAGTTTGAGGAGTTCAACCGGCTACTCTTTGCGGGTCAGCTTCCGATGCCTCGTATCTGTCTGAGCGATGCGAAGAGTTTCCTCGGAACGTGTCGCTTCAAACGGCGCAGACGGGCGGACGGAAAGGTGGAGAACTTCGACTTCTCGTTGCGCATCAACCGACGGATCGAGATGACGGAGGCGGTGCTGGAAGATACCATCATCCACGAAATGATCCATTACTACATCGCTTTCAACCAACTGACGGACACTTCTTCGCACGGAACGCTCTTCCGCGGACTGATGGAAGGGGTCAATGAGCGGTTTGGCCGCCATCTTACCATCTCGCACCACCCGACAGAAGAGCAGCGGAAACAGGCGGTCGACACGCGGAAGCGGTGGCATGTGGTGGCAATAGTCGACTTTACCGACGGCCGGATGGGGGTGAAGGTGTTGCCCCGTCTCGTGCAGCGGATCCTCCACTACTACAATCGCGTCTCGTCCCTCTGCGAGGTGGAGTCGGTTCGTCTCTATCTCAGTTCGGACAGCTTCTTCAATCGGTTTCCGACCTCGTCGGCTCTTAATGTCTGCTTCACCGATGATGCTGAGGTGGCCGCCCATCTGAAAGAAGCCGAGCCATTGGCATGCGACGGCAAACAGGTGAAGAAAATGGAGTAAGGGTAGGGAAAAGTTGAAAAAAAGTCACTATCTTCGTAGATCATATAGCAAGATTAAAAACATAAGATATGAAAATGAACAAAAGTAAGATGGGCAGAAACGGGCTGCTCTCCTTCGCTTTGTGTTGCACGATGGCGGCAAGTGCCGGGACCGTCGACGTGAAGCAGATGAAATATGCCGGGCCGTATGCCGTAGCTACTCCCGTGATGTTGGACAGTGTCGACATCAAGGCCAACAAATTCGATTGGGGAAAATTGCTCGACTCCCCCATGGATTTCACCAAAGTGACGGCCGGCAGCGAGGTGAACGTGACGACCGCGCCGGGCAGCGGCAAGGAGAATGCCCTGCACCTGTTGGCATTCACGATCGACAACCGCACGAGGCTCAAGGCAACGATTGCCGTCGATGGGTTGAAAGAGTATCGTCTTTTTGTGGATGGCGAGGCGGCCAAGGTCGATGCCGACAAGGCAGAAGTGGCACTGACCCCGTCGACCCATACGGTCGTCATCAAATATTTGACCCGCAACGACGGCAAATCCGACCCGTTGAAGGTGCGTGTAACCACCGACGAGGGCAAGACGGTTACGCTCGGTGCCCCATCGGCCGATACCAAACGGGCGTATGATATCTACGATGTGATCTGCGGTGCCAACTACCAGCGCGTCAGCCTATCGCCCGACGGCAAGTATATGATGGTGCGGAAGACATGGGCCGACCGTCAAGGCAAGAGCTACAGTAAGAATATCGTACTGAACTATACGACCGGAAAGACGGTGGGAGAGTGGACCGACAACGTGCAATGGATGCCGAACGGCAGCCGTCTCTACCTGACAAGAAAAGGAGACAAGGGGCAGGAACTCGTGACCATCGACCCATCAACCATGGAGCAGCAAATCGTTGCCGACCGACTTCCGGAGGGAAGGTTTGAGATTACCCCCGACGAGAAGAAGTTGGTTTTCACCCTCACGACCGAGGGACGGCAGAAAGACCCGCAGGTGTATGACGTGAAATCGCCGGAAGATCGTCAGCCGGGCTGGCGCAACCGCACGCAACCGGCCGTCTACGACTTGGAAACGGGCATTCTTCAGCCGCTTACCTTTGGCTATCACAATGTTTACCTCAACGATATCTCGGCCGATTCCCGCTATGCTTTGGTAGGAAAGAGCGAAGAACGGTTGACAAAGCGCCCGACGACGGTGACCTCTCTCTACCGTATCGACTTGCAGACATTGGCCACCGATACGCTGATCAGCCGCGGAGAGTTTATCGGCGGAGCCTCTTTCTCGCCCGATGGCAAGAGCTTGTTGGTGACAGGCACACCGGAAGCCTTCGACGGCATCGGCAAGGATGTGGAGCCGGGGCAGACGCCGAGCATGACCGATCAGCAACTTTTCCTCATGACGGTGGCCGACCGCAAGGTGCGCCCCCTCACGAAAACGTTTGACCCTTGCGTCTCTCAAGCCGAATGGAGCCGGGCCGACGGCAATATCTATCTCACAGCCGAGGACAAAGATTGCGTCCATCTCTTCCGTCTGAACCCGACATCGGGCAAGATCTCCCGTATCGATACCCCGGAAGAGTACATCAAAAACTTCTCGTTGGCGAAGGATGTGCCGGCTCTTGCCTTTAGCGGGCAGAGCGCATCGAATGCCGACCGCCTCTATAAGGTGGATACCAAAGCCATGAAGACAGTGCTTGTCGACGATTTGAGCGCACGTCTGCTGGAAGGGGTCGAATTGGGCGAGTGCCAACCCTGGAACTTTGTGAACGAACGGGGCGACACATTGTGCTGCCGCTACTATCTTCCGCCTCATTTCGATGCCTCGAAGAAGTATCCGATGGTGGTCAACTACTATGGTGGGTGCAGTCCGACGAGCCGAACCTTCCAAAGCCGCTATCCGCAACATGTCTATGCGGCCATGGGATATGTCGTGTTGATCGTCAATCCGAGCGGTGCAACGGGCTTCGGACAGAAGTTTTCTGCCCGCCACGTCGATACCGCCGGCGAGGGTGTTGCCGAGGATATCATTGCCAGTACCCAGGCTTTCTGTCGCGAGCACTCGTTCGTCAACAGCAAAAAGATCGGATGTATCGGTGCCAGCTACGGAGGTTTCATGACGCAGTACCTGCAAACCCGCACGGATATCTTCGCTGCCGCCATCTCGCATGCCGGCATCAGCGACCATACCAGCTATTGGGGCAACGGCTATTGGGGGTATAGCTACAGTGAAGTATCTATGGCCAACGAGTATCCATGGACCAACAAACATCTGTTTGTCGACCAGAGCCCGCTCTACAATGCCGACAAGATCCATACACCGCTGCTCTTCGTTCATGGAACGGCCGACAATAACGTGCCGGTGGGCGAGAGTATCCAACTCTATACGGCCCTCAAATTGTTGGGTCGCCCGACAGCCATGGTACTGGTCGACGGGCAGGATCACCACATTCTCGACTATCAGAAGCGTTTGAAATGGCAGGATACCATCTTCGCATGGTTCGCCAAATGGTTGCAGGATGACGATTCCTGGTGGAATGAGATGTACGGAAACGAACAGATGTAACAGAACAGACCCTGAATAAAAAAAGGTGAGTCTCTCGCAGGAGGTTCACCTTTTTTTGTTGGACGGAAAGACTATTTCTTAATAGCCAACCATCGTGATTACGAACCTTTGCCGGACAACCTCAAGCGATGGAAAAGAAATCGGCCCTTACCCCAAAGGCTTTACCAAATGGGTGGAGAAGATGCCGTGAAACTTTGTTTTGATGCGCGGAAGAATGGTGCGGAGCCTCCTGTAAGGCTTGGGCATCTTTTATTTTATTCATGCCGAACATTTTGAAAAAAGCTCGGGTATTTTTTTGAAAAAGCTCGGGACCTTTTTTTCTTATGGCGACTGTTTTTGAAAGGACCAAGCTTTTTCAAGATGAATAAGCCGTGACGGTAAAAGTAAAAAATACCACTCCGATGATTCATTCCGGCACAAAAACAGGAAAAAAATGGCATGATTTACAAAAATATATCGTATATTGTGCCACAGTTTTAACCAACAAAAATGTATAGTCATGAGAAACATGTCAAGAAGAACGGCCATTAAGAGCGTGTTGGCCGGAAGTGCGGCATTGGCAGTGTCCGGTCTTGATGCCACCCCTTTGGCCAAGGAGAAGAAAAAAACAACGGTTGCCGAACCGCTCAAGGGCAATATTCATCACTCCGTCAGCAAATGGTGTTTCGGCGATTATGGGCTGGACGAATTCTGTGAGATCTGTAAAAAAATAGGAATCGAGTCTGTCGAATTGCTGAATCCCGACGAATGGCCGGTCGTTCAGAAACATGGTTTGACCGTAGCCATGTGCCAAGGTGCCGGATTGGGTATCGACCGCGGCTTCAACGATCCGAGTCTGCACGACGAGTTGGTGGCCAGCTACGAAAAGGTGATCCCGATGGTGGCCGAAGCCGGACTGACGAATTTGATCTGTTTCTCAGGACGACGCAACGGATTGACGGACCTTCAGGGGTGGGAGAACTGCGCGAAAGGATTGAAACGACTGATGCCGATTGCCGAGAAACACCATGTCGTGCTCACCATGGAGCTGCTCAACAGCGTAGGTCATAAGGACTATCAATGCGACCATACCGTGTGGGGTGTTGAATTGTGCCGGCGTATCGGCTCGCCCAACTTCAAATTGCTCTACGATATCTACCACATGCAGATCATGGAGGGCAATATCATCGATAACATCCGCAAGTACCATACCTTCTTTTCTCATATCCATACGGGAGGATGCCCCGGACGTGCCGAGATCGACGAGACGCAGGAACTCTACTATCCTGCCATCATGAAGGCCATTGTCGACTGTGGTTACAAGGGTTTCGTCGGGCAGGAATTTGTGCCGAAGCAGGAAGACAAGATTGCTTCGCTGGAGAAATGTATCCGTATTTGCGATGTATGATTTAGTCTGAAGAAGAAAAATGAAGCTTTCATTGAAAATAAAGTCGGCAACTTGGTTGCTGACTTTTCTTATGGCATCGCCGGTTATGGCGCAGTTGTCCACCACGCCCTCGGCCGTGGAGCAGATAAAAATAACAGGATATGTAGGCTCCCGCATTGATGATTGCATTGCTCACCGCGTGAAGGAGCAGGATGTCGACCATCTGGTCGAGCCTTTCCGCCACCACGAAGAGCATTCGCGCTGGCAAAGCGAGTTTTGGGGCAAGTGGGTGCAGGGCGCCATTGCCTCGTATCGCTACAACCATGATGCGGAGCTCTATGAGATAATCCGCCACTCGGTCGAGAAGATCATTGCCACGCAGCAGACGAGCGGCTATATTGGTAACTATGCTCCCGACTATCAGTTGCAGCAATGGGACGTGTGGGGGCGGAAATATACGGCCCTCGGACTGATCGCCTGGTATGATCTCTCGGGCGACAAACAGGCATTGACGGCGGCCACCCGGCTGATCGATCACCTGATGACGCAGGTAGGGCCGGGGAAAACAGATATTGTGGCAACGGGCAACTACCGAGGCATGGCCAGCTCGTCGGTTCTCGAACCGGTCATGTATCTCTATAAACGGACGGGCGACGAACGCTATCTCTCGTTTGCCCAATATATTGTTGGGCAATGGGAGCAGGAAGACGGGCCGCAACTGATCAGCAAAGCGATCAACGAACTGCCTGTTTCCGGCCGCTTTCCACATCCCGCCAAGTGGTTCTCGCGCGAAAATGGCCATAAAGCATACGAGATGATGTCGTGCTACGAGGGATTGCTGGAGCTCTATAAGGAGACTCGCAACCCGCTTTACCTCTCGGTGGTCGAGAAGACGGTGGGGCATATCATCCGCGAAGAGATCAATGTTGCCGGCTCCGGCAGCGCTTTCGAGTGTTGGTATGGCGGAAAGGAGAAGCAAACGCAAGCCACGTACCACACGATGGAGACCTGCGTTACCTTCACTTGGATGCAACTCTGCCATCGTCTTTTGCAACTGACGGGCAACTCGCTGTATGCCGATCAGATGGAACGGACCATTTACAACGCACTGATGGCCTCGCTGAAGGCAGATGCTTCGCAAATTTCGAAATACAGTCCGCTCGAAGGATGGCGCCACGAGGGCGAAGAGCAGTGTGGTATGCATATCAACTGTTGCAACGCCAATGGCCCACGTGCCTTTGCCATGATCCCGCAGTTTGCCTATCGGGTAACGGATGGCCGCATCGATGTGAATCTTTATGCCCCGTCCGAGGCCCGACTTTCTCTTTCGTCGAAGCAACATGTCCAACTGAAACAGGTGACGGATTACCCCGCTACCGACCAAATTGCGATCGAAGTGAATCCGTCGAAGGAGGAAACGTTTGTCTTGGCGCTTCGCATTCCGGCATGGAGTGCCCAATCGGAAGTAACCGTCAACGGCGAATCGGTCGGCAACCCGCTACCGGGTTCCTATCTGGAGCTCAACCGTAAATGGAAGAAGGGCGATAAGGTGACGCTTCGCCTTGATCTTCGCGCCCGTCTGGTGGTATTGAACCAGGCGCAAGCTATCGTGCGTGGGCCTCTTGTCTTGGCACGCGACAGCCGCTTCCACGATGGGTTTGTCGATGAAACGTCGGAGATAGTCGCCCAAAACGGCTATGTGGAACTGACCCCTGTCGAGGCCCCCGACTTTGCTTGGCTCGCCTTTACGGCGCCGATGGTGTTGGGAACCGACCTGGAGAACCACCGCACTCCGCAACAAGTTCACCTCTGCGACTTCGCTTCGGCCGGAAACACGTGGGACCGCTCGCAACGCTATCGGGTATGGCTTCCGCAGACGCTCAACGTACAGCATGCACCTTATGTACCTTATAACCGTACGGAATAGTTTTCCGATTTCGACAAAATGACGCAAAAGGGCCATTGGTATACTCCATACCGATGGCCTTTTGTCATGAAAGAGATTGAACAACGGGCCTGTTTTTGCGCTGTTCTCCCATCAAATAATAGTCCGGCGGGGCGTATTTATTCCTTGTTGCGGGAAAAAAATCCAATATTTGGGGTACCTTTGTGAAAACTAAAAAACTAAAATCAGAATGAAAATAACGGAAGGATTCATGCCGTTTATGGCATACAAGACCTACTACCGCATTGCCGGTGAATGCAAAGAGGGGAAAAAGCCGATTGTTTTGTTGCACGGCGGCCCCGGCAGTACGCACAACTATTTCGAGGTGCTCGACCAATTGGCCGAGTCCGGGCGTGCGGTCATCTCGTACGACCAACTCGGTTGCGGGCAGTCGTTTGTCGAGGGGCACCCGGAATTGTGGAGACCCGAGACATGGGTCAACGAACTGATCGCCTTGCGCGAACACCTTCATCTCGACGAGTTCCACATCTTGGGCCAGTCATGGGGCGGAATGTTGCTGATTGCCTATCTGATCGACCACAAGCCGCAGGGCATCAAATCGGCCATCCTTTCCAGCACCCTTTCCGACAGTCGGTTGTGGGGGCGCGAGCAGCACCGTCTGATCTCGTTCATGTCTGAAGAAGACCAACGGGCCATTGCCTATGCCGAGCAGCACAACGACTATACGGGTGCCGACTACCAGCGCGCGAATGCCCGTTACATGCTGCTCCACTGCGCAGGCGAGGTGACAGCCGACAGCCCCGAATGCTTGCGCCGTCCGAAGAAAGCCGGCAGCGAGTCCTATCTCTACGGATGGGGGCCGAACGAGTATACGCCGCAAGGCTCGCTCAAAGATTTCAACTATACCGACCGTCTGCACGAGATCGAGGCACCGTGTCTGATCATCAGTGGCACGAACGATCTCTGTACGCCGTTTGTAGCCAAGACGATGTACGACCATTTGCAGCATCCGCGCTGGGAACTTTTCGACGGGGCGCGCCATATGCCGTTTGTCGAGCAGCACGACAAATACTGCAAGTTGCTGGATGCTTGGCTGGCCGAGAACGATTGAAGCCTGACGGCGTTGTCACAGAATCCGTAAAATGTTCCCTTGAATCCGTAATTTATATAACGGATAGGTGGAGATCGACTGCTACCTTTGCAAAGTCGAACTATAAACAAACAGCTCTATGAAGAAGATTTTGATGATGATTGCAGCGCTGGTAGCAATGTTGCATTGCACCGCTTCTGCCGAAAACAAGGAAACGAATATGGATACAAAGAAGAAGATTCTCGTGACGTACTTCTCCCGTTCGGGCGAGAACTACAGTGTTGGAAACGTGAAAGAGGGCAACACGAAGGTGTTGGCCGGAATGATTGCAGACCAATTGGGGGCCGATCTGTTCGAGATTGAGCCGGTGAAGGCTTACCCTGCCGACTATCAGAAGTGTACCGAGGTGGCGAAAGAGGAGGTGAACGCCAAGGCCCGCCCGGCCATCAAAGCCGACAAGGCCACCGAAGCGTATGATATCATTTTCATAGGCTACCCCAATTGGTGGGGCGATGCTCCGATGTGTGTCTACACCTTCATCGAGCAGCACAACTGGAAAGGCAAGACAGTCGTCCCGTTCTGTACGCATGAGGGCAGCGGCCTCTCGAACGAAAGCAAAATAAAGGCGGCCTGTTCCGGTGCCACCATCCTCAAAGGGTTGGCCATGTATGGACACACGGCACAGAACAACCGCGAGTCGGCCCGCAAGACAGTCGGCAGTTGGCTGAAAGGATTGGGCCTGTAAGAACAGGTATGAGCAAAAGAATATCCGCTGTGACGGCTCTTTCCCGAGCTTTCACGGCGGATATTTTTTTGTTTGTTGCCGACGTTGTGGGCAATATGTGCAAAGTTCCAAAAAGTTTTCTCCCGAACAAACTCCGGTTTCATGCCGAATGAACTGCAGTTTTGTGCCGAGAAAATATCCGCTATGAGGGCTCTTTCCCGAGCTTTCACGGCGGATATTTTTTTGTTTGTAGGAGGATCCTTTTCATTCTTCCGGTACGGGAGAGAGCCGATAGACCTTCCATTTGTCGTTGCCGCTCAGTACGATATGGGCTACCACCCGGCAATCTGTCAAGATGTTATGCTTTTTCAGCAGATTGCGGTGCACATAAAAGTCGTCGATAAAGGCAAAATCAGGCTCAAGACCTTCGATGTCATTTTTATATCGAACGGAAAGAGTGCCGGAAATGACCCGTCTCAGCCCCTCTTGTTGCTTTTCCGACGGTTGGATATCGAGGATTTTTAGAAACTTCTTCCCCTCCTTGTTTTTCTTTATGCAGAATACGATCCGAAGGAAATCGCCTACTTCCGGCCGAAGCTCCGTCTGATTGAAGTGTATGACATCGCTGATCATCCCTTCTCCCAGGACAATATGGAAAAGTTGCTTGCTCTCATTGACATCGTCTACCACGACAATGCGGCCGGGCATGTGGGGGAGTGCTTCCTCTTTCGGGCATGGTGTGACTTCGGCCACATGGGTCTCGATGGCCTCCTTGCGCATTTTGGTGTATTCTCTAAACCGGACAAACCCATTGGCTTCCAACTGTTTTTTGCTTATGGGGCAGAAGACCTGTTTGGAATCTTCCGTTATAATGTGCAGCACCTGTTTGGCTTTGTTGACATAATCGATGACTCCATATTTTTCTTTCAGTATCGACCATGGCGCCACTTCCTTTTTCCTGAAGGTCAACGGCGTGACGATGCCTTGCTCTGTTTTGCAACGGATTTCGTAGATATCACCGGGTTGTGCTTGGTGTAGTTGCTTGAAATTCTTTCGTTTGGCAAGGAAAGAGAGGCCGTTGTCATCACAAAAATGGCAGTATTCCGTCCCGTTGTGCGACCATCTATCCGTCATGACACAATCATGGCAGGCATAATCGGAATAGGCAAACGCCTCGGCTTGTGCAATATAAGGTTCCGGATCTTTCCAACTATCTTCGGCTTTGTGTAAAAAGAGATGGAGTGAATGGTAGAAATCCGATACTCCCCATTCTTTTTCTTTCCGGTGTTTGGCATATTGCTCCAGTTCAAGTCGGGCATTCTTGCCAGCCCCTTCCGTGATCCATGCCTGGGCCAGTTTCAGGTGGATGTCACCCAAAAAGTCTTCGTTCTTCTCCAAACTTTTGGCTTTCTGCAACAATCCTATACGCAATGGGTTGTCAGTAATGCATTCTGCGGCTTCAGCCCACAAATAGTATTTCTGTCCCATGTTGGCCAGTAGTTTCTTGTAGACGGTCAGTGCCTCATCCTTTTCGTTGCGCCACAGGCACAGGATGGCATAGTTTCGTGCGTTCCAATCGTCCTCTTGGGCATGGGGCAAGAGGGTGGAGTAGACCGATTGGAGCCAGGTGAGCAATTCCGGCTCTTTGGGGTTGCTGTTTTTTACATATTCGAAGCATTTTTTTGTGGCCTTGGTGGCCAATGCCGGGTATTCTTTCCCATCGTTTCCCTTTTCATTCCGGTAGTCTTCGTCCCGGAAATTTCCATTGCCATACCATTTTCTCATGAAAGAGAAGAACCGGTTTGAGCTATCATCAAACACGCGACAGGCCAGTTTTAGAATTTCAGAATGCCAATAGGAGGGACCTAATGAGGAGTAACGGTCGGCATACGAATCAAAACGTGCCGGGAGTATATTCTTCTCCTTGTCTTCTTTATGGCAGCTCATCAGCATCCAGAAGAATGATTGGCGTAGGGCATCTACGACCATCTCTCCCTTTGTCTTGAACTGATCCACAAATTCCCGGACATCAAATGTCTCGCCCGATTCCACGATGGTACGGCAGATACGTGACACGAGCGACGGAATCGGCTGTCCGTTGAGCATATGCTCTTCATAATCCTCGGCGCGGAGGTTGTTCACTCCCCACAAACGAAAGAACCGATAGAAACTGAAATCGATATGTCCTTTCGAGAAAGCTATGGCATAGTTCAGAAAGGTCGAATGCAGAAGCGACGGACGTTCGTTTTTCAGCAGCATATAGTCGCGCAAGAGACCTCGGATCTGCAACGAGTCGAGCTCATTCTGCTTTGCTTTGAGGTAGCGGTAGATGATCCACCCGTACTCCTCGTGCAACGAGGGTTCGAGGCCATTCCCCGCAGGTCCGATTTGGGAAGCGAGCGTTTCGTATGCCTCTATTGGATTATTTTTAGAGCGTTCCGTAGCCTCTTTTAGGAGTGGCCCATGGGGCAAAATGGATTTCTGCAGTTTCCCGAAAGCCACTTTCCCGATACCGTTGTTGTCCATCATGTCGGGCAGCAGCTCCTTCATCTCCTTGATGGCCGCCAACGCTTTGTCAGTTTCCCCATTAGGGAGCAGAACGTTTTGGGTATAGTCGCGCAAGGACCAGAAGAGCGACATGCATGTCCACTCATTATAGTCGTTGGCCAACTCTTCTCGGGCCATGGAAACCGCTTCGGTTAGCTTTCCTGATTTTCTAAGATTGGTAACCTCTTTTACTGACATAGTGCACCGGTTTGTTGTAGATTATCAATGATTTGCTGTAATTCTTCGTCGCTGGCCGCTCCATAACATTGAGGATTGGCATATGTGATGCTCCGGTCTTTGTTGAAATAGAAGCGAATCAGGGCATACCTCTTGGAAGTCTTGAGAAAATAACCGATATACCAATCTTTGGTATACTCCACGATATTGGCGATTTGGATGCCCAACTCGTCACAAAGTGACACCATATAGGCATTCAATATCCGGAAAGCTTCGCAGGAAGGTTCGTAATGATAGGAGTAAGAGAAGCCCTCTTCGTTCTCGAAGAGGGGGAGCAACATCTCATTCTCGGGGCTTTTTGAGAGGAATTTATACTGAGTGTACATTCCGGCCCCGTTGTATATGCAGTCAACCATCAACTCTCCATCAGGCCCTTTTAAGGTGTATCGGTCGTTATAGGGTAGAGGTTTTACCGACTGTATGGCGAATCCATCCGGCTCCAATAGCTCCTTGAGATGGCGATATTTCTGCTTTTGGAAATCTTTCGCCTGAGGGCCCAACAGAGGAATGGCCTCCGTTTCCTTATATGAAAAGGCCTCTTTCGGCAACTTACTTATGGCGGTTATCGGGTTGCACTTGATGGACGAGATAGGAGTTATGTGCGGCATGCTGACACCATATAGTTTTTTGCTCGCACGCGTCGTTGCGGTGTAGGACCATTGTAGCGAATCTTTGTCCAATTCGTTACGTTTACTGTAGTCGACAAACACCGTATCCCACTCTCCACCCTGCGCTTTATGGCACGTGATGGCGTATCCGTATTTGGCTTGTACGGCATTGAAATAGGGATCTTGCATCAAGGCTTCCTTGAAAGCTTCCTCGTCATTCCTCAGGTTGGGGTGCCTCATTCGGAAATTGATGTAGAGGGCTACGCTCTCATCATAGCTCAATCCGCTGCTTTCTTTGTGATTTGGTTCCCTATTGTTGGCGTTGAGCAGGTTGTCAATGATCTTGCATTTTACCTGTTCCCCCGTCTCTGTCAGCAGCACGACGTCTCTAAATTTCAAAGAGATAACAACTTTCGTTCTTTTCCCGTATCTGCTCGTCCAAACGGGTGCGCTCTGTTCCTCAAGACCATCACCAACTTCCAAAACCCGGACGAAGTCACCGTTGAAAAAGGAGTGCCCCAAATTGTTGTTTATATTATTGTGGACTATTTGAAGGACGTCACCGGCCACCACTTCGCTATGGCCGGGAAAGTATCTACGACGGATAGTTTCATTATAATCTCTGGTTTGTGCATTGGTATAGCAGACCACTACCGACCGGCCGATCTCCGGGTAGGGGACCAATTGAACGAAGGATTCCGCCACCGAGTCGTGAGTGATATCTTCTACTTCCCCCTTTTTGCAGATGAAATTCAGGCTGTTTCGGGGTTGTGTATGCCACAGATCACGGATGAGCATAGCATTTTTCAAGATGGCACTCTCGCCATTCTGACGCAATACTTCTGTAAGCTCTGCGCTTTCTACCGCAAGCTCTTTATCAGTGAAATAGGATTCATTCAAGGCAGCTGTGCGGTTGTCGCCGACGGGGGGCAGTTGGACGGGATCGCCGATGAATATCACCTTGCCTCCCTTCCTCGGTTGCAGATAGGTCAGTAGGTCATTCAAAAGAACTCCGGTGCCGAAAGTGAGCAGCTCACCGCGTACTTCTTTGGAGCTGACCATCGACGCCTCGTCGACAATCAATACAAGGTTTTCAAATTCCCCCTTTTCGTCTTGTTCATTCAAACCAAAGAAAAAATGCAATCTGTCATCACCCTCTGAGAGTTTGTCAAAGAATTTTTCATTTATATTTGTTTTTATGAGTTTCCCATCCTCGTCATGACGCGCCACATACATCTTGTCAAAACTATAGATGCAACGGTGGATGGTCGAGGTCGGGTAGCCGGTCTTTTCTTTCAAGACCTTGGCGGCGCGGCCCGTTGGAGCCAATAAAATAAAATTTTTCTTGAGAGATTGCAGCACGGGAATCAGATTCTTGATCATGGTAGTTTTACCCGTTCCGGCATAACCGCGCAGAATAAAGACCGACTTCTCTTTGTCTTGGAGAAAGTCTGTCATGTTTTTCAGGACCGTCTGTTGTTGCTGTGTGAGTTCCATCTGTTTCTGTTTTATTAGATTATATCTCATAGTTGATTCCGTAAAGTTAAGAAAAAAGGACGAACTCTATGTGCGGAGATTCGTCTTTTTTTCGATTTTGGGTGATTCGTCTTTGCTCTTTTACAGATAATTGAGAAGGATTTCAGACAAAGATCCCGGCAACGATAATCAAATAATTGTGGTGTTCCAAAAAGTTTTCTCCCGAACAAACTCCGGTTTCATGCCGAACAAACTCCGGTTTTCCCCGCATGAAACCGGCAGGTCCTACCGAATACGCAAAACAATCAAGCCGTGCATAATTGCAGGCTATTCTTTATATCTATCAAGCAATTCGGCCAACGGCTTCCCATGCCCGAAGTCGAGCTTGGAGAACTCCTTGTCTGGTATATCCCTTGTCTTCATCTGTCTGCGGCTAAAAAATGGTTATTTTTAAGTATTGTACCGTATGGCGAAAAGCCTTACCTTTGCAAAAGTAAACAAAAAACTACTTTTAAACAGTAATAATACATATGGAAGTGAGAAAGAACGCACTTGTCGCACTGATGTTTGCCGCTTCGCTGACAGGCGGGGCACAGACGTTGGACAAGATGCAGTGGTTCAACGAACCGGAACAATGGAAGATTGAGAACAATTCGCTCTCGATGAATGTCACGCCGCAAACCGACTACTGGCGCATCTCGCACTACGGGTTCACCGTAGACGATGCCCCGTTTCTCTATACCCTGCGCGGCGGAGAGTTTGAGGTGAAGGTGAAAATCTCGGGCGACTACACATCGCGTTTCGACCAGTCGGGACTTATGCTCCGCATCGACCACGAAAACTATATCAAGGCCGGTATCGAGTTTGTCGACTGGAAATACAATCTCAGCACCGTCGTCACCCACCACACGAGCGACTGGAGCATCATTCCGCTCGACAAGCCCGTGCCCTTTGTGTGGATAAAGGCCGTGCGCCGTCTGGATGCCGTGGAGATTTTCTACTCGTTCGACGATCGTGAATACACGATGATGCGCAATGCCTGGCTGCAAGACAACCACCCGGTAATGGTGGGGATAATGGGTGCATGCCCCGACGGCAGCGGATTCAAGGCCAAATTCGATGATTTCACCATCAAACACCTGCCCGACCTGCGCAGAGTGGAGTGGCTGAAAAAGAATAGCGCGGAAACCACTACCTCAAAATAAACAATATATAAATACTTTTTCTATGATACGGCCGACGAATATTGGAGGAATGCGGCAAAGAGAGTTACGCTGTTACTGTCAACCGCCCGGTTATAATTTTATCATACTATAACTGCGGTTCTTGTTGCCTCCATGCGCTTCAATGTATCCGAATGCTGAGAGTTGGCGCATGTAACGCTTGGCGGTAGTGGCTGTGAAGCCGAATTCGGAAATGATATTGTCCGTAGTAATCTCCTGTTTGTCGGCCATTAAGGAAAGAATATCGGCCAGTTTCTCGGCCAAAGAGGGCTTTATCGACCATTTTCCGACCATTTCCTTAGCTAAAACAGCTTTATCGACCATTTCCTTCGTTGTAGAATGGATGTATTGTTCGATTTCCGATTGCAAGTGGCGGCAATGCAACGCCGTCATGAAATCAATAAATTGGTTGATATTATCTTCTTCCCTCGTATCGATCAAAGCCTGAATATAGGCTGCCCTCTCTTCTTTCAAGAGCTTTGTAGGCAACACGTCGAATTCCATTTGCAGGAGGTTCATCAGCAATCTGCCGGTCCTTCCGTTGCCATCTGCCCAAGGGTGGATGGTCACCAATTCATAGTGCGCCCAAAAACTCAATTCATAGACAGCAACTGCATCGTTGCCGTCTATGGCTTGGCGCCGTTTGTTTAGTTCTTCGCTGAACGCGGCCAGTTTGCTTGGTACTTTCCGGTAATCCATATACGAGCGTCCGCCGAAGCCTGCCGTTACGTTAAGTTTGCGCAGTTCTCCCTTTGAGGCATCGAAGTGACCGCCAAGAGAGTCGTATTCACTTCCCGTGCGCGCCATCACCTTTGAAGCAAGTGTCACCAGCCATTCCGGGGTAATTGGCGCATGATTCTTTATCCATTTCATGCCATACTCATACGCTACCTTCAGGTCAAGGTTCATCATTTGCTCCATCATGGTACGTTTCGGCGAAGTGATTCCCTCGTCGAAGAGCAATTGTGCTTCCAGCTCCGTCACCGTACTG
This sequence comes from Agathobaculum sp., assembly GCA_963651605.1. Taxonomy (GTDB): domain Bacteria; phylum Bacteroidota; class Bacteroidia; order Bacteroidales; family Tannerellaceae; genus Parabacteroides. Next base: position 9,813 of record CAVJQR010000011.1, on the reverse strand, counting down.
CCCTCAATCGCGGTCGAGTGCGTAATGATGGAATACAGATAGTATTTATTGTAGTCTATCTGCCGCGATATGCCCGCTTCATCATATTGATGAAGCAAGGAAAGCAATATGTCTCTGTCGTTGGGGGTCATGTATGGTATCTCTTTATAGTTACATTTTTTCAGTACTACTTCTATAACAAAATTATAAATAATCTACGATACGACCGACGAATATTGGAGGAAAGTTGCAAAGAGTGTAATCCTGTTTCGTTATTATATGGTTATTCGCTCCCCAAAAAGGCAACAACTTCAAGCGACAGCCCGGCCTCGCTGCCGGTGATTGGCAAGGAGGAGAGGCTGTCGCATCGGTTGTTTCATCCTTATGGTTGCCGGAGGATCAGGTTCCCCGTTCTCAGATACCCTTCGATGGTATGGCCCGAGGTGTTGGTCAGGCGTATGCCTTTGACGGTACGCCCTCCGAACTGCGCCAGGTAGACGGTCGACCAGCTGTGGGGCAGCTCGGCTTTCTCCCATTCGCCTTGTTCGTTCTCCACTTCGAACGTCAGGCCCTCGAGCGGATAGACGCCCAGGTCGAGGCGGAACTCTATGGCAGGCATGGCTTTCTCGAGAGAGAGCGTCAGGCTCTGTTTGTCGCCCCATTTCAGCACCTCGTTCAGCTGCGAGAGCGTCACTTTGTTGCCGTTGCGGAAGGTGACGGCCAGGTTTTTCAGCTGCGGCACGTCGCTCACGAAGCTGATGTTCGAATAGTTGAGCGTCGTGGCCAATGTCGCCCCGAAGCGGTGGTTGTAGGCATCCACCAGGTGGGTGAAGAGCTTGTCGACAAACGGACGCAATACGGCCGACCCTGTCTTGACACCCGGCTGCGGCGCATCGGGGAAGGTCTCCTGGTCATATTGGTAGGCGAGATATTGCAGGGCGCGAAGGTGGCGGTAGCTCTTGAGGAACCCCTCTTGATACTGATCCTGCCATGCCTTGTAGAGGTTCATTGCCTCGACGCCCATCTCGCCCAACAGCTTGAAGGGACGGTACCATGGCATCAGCTCTTGTAGCAGATAAGGGTTCTCGCGGTCGGCCATCAGTAGGTCGGCTGCCACAATGATATTCTCAAATTCGCTCCGAACCTTCCCCTCGTTGAAGGAGACCGTGCCGCCAACGACGCTTTGGAGAAACTCGTCGAGGACGGGCTGTATACGCACCGATTCGTCGCGGCGGAAGAGGTGGACGTTAGGACCCGTGTCGCAATTGTGCTCGGCAAAGAGCTTCAGCGCTTCCGTGTTCTTCGGCAGCAGCTCCTTGAGGGCATTGTTCCACGACGCGTCACTGTCAAACGCTTTCATGTTCCAAACATAGTCGGCAATGCTACCGACGGCCACCTTCGATGCCTCGGCGTGCTCCATCGGGTTGGAGACGAAGCCGGCGAGGTGGTCGGCCAATTCGAGACTGTTTCCGTAGACAGGTCCCATCAGTACATGGTCGCGCACATAATCCGTCACGGGGTAGTTCCACCACACCAGAGCCTTGCGCTGTATCCGGTCGTTGATCCACTCCATGTCTTCGGGTTGTATGTTACAGATCACCGAGTTGCCGGTCCACATCACGGCGATGTCTTTGTTGAGCTTGTCGCCGAGCGTCTTCAGATAGCCTCCCTCGGGGTCCGACCACGCCTTGTTGTATTCCGTCGGACAGAAGATCAGCGGCTTCACGTCTCCTTTGGCGTGGATGAAATGGTCGTCGAGGTAGTTGAGCAGCTCCACCTGCTTCTCTGCCTTCGCCCCTTCGCCGCTGATGTCGTCGAAGAAGAGGGCAAACGAGCGGATCCCCAAGTTGTACATCGCCTCAAACTTCATCATGACCGAGTCGCGGTCGGCCGTGTTCCAGCGGATGTCCTTACCCGGATGGATAGCCCACACGAAGTCGATGCCGTTCTGCCGTGCCACGCGGTTCATCTCGCGGATCTCGGCCGCCTCCTTTGCGGGGTAGGGCTGCCGCCAGTGGGGCGTGCTGTGGTAGGGATCATCCTTGGGTCCGTAGAGGTAGATGTTCATCTTGTGCTGTCCGTAATACTGCAGCATGCGAAGGTGTGTCGCATAGTCCATCGGCGTTCCGTAATAGCCCTCCACGATGCCGCGCATCGCCACGTCGGGCCAGTCGGTGATCTCCATGCTTTGCAGCTCGGGTTTCTGCAACAGCTGGCGCAGGGTGCAGAGCCCATAGAGGGTGCCGCGCTCGTCGTTACCCGCCACAATGATCTCCTTGTCCTTGACGGCCAGGTAGTAGCCCTCGGCCTGCTGCGGTATTTTCTTCGCATAAGCGCGTACGCTGCGGTCGCCCCGCTCGCCGATGGTCAGCCGCCAGTAGGTCTGGCGCTTGGCAGGTGCCGGCAGCAGACTCTCGGCCAGTCGGCGGTTGGTCGTGTCCGTTTCGAGAATGCCGTTCAGGAGGAAGGCCTCCGGACGGGTATAGGTGCGCTCCCCCGTTTTGCACTGCTGCGGGGTGGGCGAGAGCTGTGCCATCCCGAAGAAGGCGCAGCCGATGAAAGCGGTGCCCACGAGGAGCACCTGTCGTATACGTATCATTTTCTTTTTCTCTTTTTAGTATAATAGGACAAAGGTAATGTTTTTCATCCATCCGCAACGCTTTTCGCATGGTTTTGTAAACGCCACTTCAAAAGGTCGGCATGATTCAAAAAAAAGGTCGGCATGATTTTCCTAAAAGCTCTCGAGCATTTTTGAAAAAGCTCGGCATGATTTTTCACCACCTTCTTATGGTCTCTCCGAGTCGGAACCAATCGCCAACAAACGCCATCGCCAAAGAAAGAATTGCCCATTTCGTAACAAATCATTACATTTGCGAAATAATATCAAAAACGAATCAAATAGATGGAAGAGAAAGAAAAGACAAATGGGTTGCCCGAGAATGCATATCGGGAGCTGAAAGAGGGAGAAGAATACAGGCCGCTGATGCCGGCCGACAAAACCTATCGCGAGGTGACGCCGTGGTCCGTCTTTTGGGGCTTGGTGATGGCCGTGGTGTTCAGTGCTGCAGCCGCCTTCCTCGGGTTGAAGGTAGGGCAGGTGTTTGAGGCGGCGATCCCCATCGCCATTATTGCCGTTGGCCTCTCGAACGGCTTCAAGCGCAAGAACGGACTGGGCGAGAACGTCATCATCCAATCCATCGGGGCGAGCAGCGGCGTGATCGTGGCGGGCGCCATCTTCACCCTCCCCGCACTCTATATCCTCCAAGACAAGTATCCGGAGATCAGTGTGAACTTCTTCGAGGTGTTCTTCAGCTCGCTTTTGGGCGGCATCCTCGGCATCCTGCTGCTGATCCCGTTCCGAAAATATTTCGTGTCGACAATGCACGGAAAGTATCCCTTCCCCGAGGCGACAGCCACCACACAGGTGCTGGTGTCGGGCGAGAAGGGAGGCAACCAGGCCAAGCCGCTGATGGTGGCAGGATTGATCGGTGGGTTGTATGACTTTATCGTAGGAACGTTCGGATGGTGGAGCGAAACAGTCACCACACGTATCGTCGGTGCCGGCGAGATGCTGGCCGACAAGGCAAAGGTGGTGCTGAAGGTCAACAGCGGCGCTGCCGTATTGGGCTTGGGATATATCATCGGTTTGAAATATTCGCTGATCATCTGCGCCGGCTCGTTCCTTGTGTGGCTCGTGATCATCCCCTTGCTGTCGGGCCTTTTCTATGACGATGTGCTGACATTTGGCAATGCTGCCATCACGGCCACCGTCGGGAGCATGACCGCCGAAGAGATCTTTACCACCTATGCCCGCCATATCGGTATCGGAGGTATCGCCACGGCCGGCGTGATCGGTATCGTGAAGTCGTGGGAGATCATCAAAGGGGCCGTCGGCCTTGCAGCGAAAGAGCTGAAAGGGTCCGGCACACAATCCACCGAAAAGGCGATCCGCACGCAGCGCGACCTGCCGATGAAGGTGATTGCCATCGGGGTGATCGCAGCCATGGCGGTGACACTGCTCTTCTTCCAGTTCGGCTTGTTGCACAACTGGGGCTATGCCATCGTCGGCCTGTTGCTGGTGGGTGTGATCGCATTCCTCTTCACCACTGTGGCCGCCAATGCCATTGCCATCGTCGGGACCAACCCGGTGTCGGGCATGACGCTGATGACGCTCATCCTCGCATCCATCATCCTTGTGGCGACAGGGCTTAATGGTACGGCCGGCATGGTGTCGGCCTTGATCATCGGCGGAGTAGTCTGCACCGCACTTTCGATGGCGGGCGGCTTCGTAACCGACCTGAAGATCGGCTACTGGTTGGGCACAACACCCGCCAAACAAGAGACCTGGAAATTCTTGGGTACGCTTGTATCGGCCGCAACCGTCGGCGGCGTGATCCTAATCCTCAACAAGACATACGGCTTTACGAGCGGACAGTTGGCAGCCCCACAGGCGAATGCCATGGCCGCAGTGATCGAGCCGCTGATGAGCGGTGCGGGGGCTCCGTGGCTGCTCTACGGCATCGGAGCCGTGTTGGCATTGGTGTTGAACTTCCTCGGTATACCGGCTCTGGCTTTTGCCCTCGGAATGTTTATCCCCATCGACTTGAACACGCCGTTGCTGATCGGCGGAGCCATCAACTGGTATGTCGGCAGCCGCAGCAAGGACAAGGCACTGAACAGTGCGCGCCTCGAGAAGGGTACGCTACTCTCGTCGGGCTTCATCGCCGGAGGTGCCCTGATGGGCGTAGTCAGTGCGGCGCTACGCTTCGCCGGAGTGGATTTGTTCCAAACGGCGTGGGCGGAGAGTCACGGCGCCGAGCTGCTCTCTTTGGTCGTTTACCTCATACTGATCGCCTACCTCACCTACAGTTCGCTGCAGGCAAAAAAGGAGGAATAACCTAACCGTTTACGAGCAATGAATACACCTATCATAGAAGTGGGAATTGCCACCCGGCCGGTTGTCGAGTTCTCTTTCTCGGAACCGTACCGGGAGGAACTCTCCCGCAGCACACGGCAAGGCGAACAGCTGGCAACATGGCAGGAGGGGAGGATCCTCTTCGACGGCCTTCTCTACGACACACTGCTGTTCGAACCGACCGCCGACGGGGCAACATTCCTCCTCAAGGGGGTCACCATCGGTGTCAACTTCCACTGGCAACGCAACGAAGACCAACGATTCTACGGCGCACTCAAGCTGTTGGCTACGGCCGAAGGCATCGTGGTGATCAACCGCATCGACGTGGAGCATTACCTCGAGTGCGTGGTTTCGTCGGAGATGAACGCCACCGCCCCGGCAGAGTTCCTGAAGGCACACGCCGTGATCTCGCGCAGCTGGCTGCTGGCCCAGATCGAAAAGAAACACAATGCCCCACAACAGCAGGCGGTGGGCGGCTATGAAGCCGACGGAGAACGCATCCGATGGTATGACCGTACCGATCATACCCTCTTCGATGTCTGCGCCGACGACCACTGTCAACGCTACCAGGGGGTCGGTCGCACAGCGGAACGGCCCGAGGTGGTGCAGCTGGTGGCGGCCACTCGCGGCGAGGTGATGACATCAGGCGGCGAGCTGTGCGACACCCGTTTCTCGAAGTGTTGCGGAGGTGTCACCGAGGCGTTCGAACATTGTTGGGAGCCTCGCCACTACAGCTACCTCACCCCGGTGCGCGACAGTGAGGAGACCTCGGTGCCGGATCTCTCGACCGAGGCGAATGCCGCGGCATGGATCGCTTCCGAACCTGCCGCCTTTTGCCATACGACGGACCATGCGCTGCTGGCCACGATCCTCAACAACTACGACCAAGAGACGACCGATTTCTACCGATGGGAGGTGCATTACGCACAAACAGAGCTCGCCGAGCTGATCCGGCGCAAGAGCGGACTCACGTTCGGCAGCATCGTCGATCTCATTCCGCTGCAAAGAGGGGCGTCGGGGCGCATCGAACGGCTGAAGATCGTCGGCACGAAACTGACCTACATCGTCGGCAAAGAGCTGGAGATACGGCGCACCCTCTCCGAATCGCACCTCTACAGCTCCGCTTTCACGGTCGAAAAGGAGTATGACGACGAGGGGAACCTCCCCACGGCGTTCGTCCTTCGTGGCGCAGGGTGGGGCCATGGCGTGGGTCTCTGCCAGATAGGGGCGGCGGTGATGAGCACAAAAGGGTATCGCTATGACGAGATCCTGGCGCATTATTTCCCCGGTGCATCACTCGAAAAGCGTTATTAAAAAACAGTTTCTCACCCATCAATCGTACTCTATTCGGATAAAACACGTATATGAACAGTTATTGGATTTTATTGATTATCGCTCTTTACTTCGGATTGCTGCTGCTGATCGCCTGGCTAACGGGGCGCGGCAGCTCGAGCAACGAAGCATTCTTCCTCGGCAACCGCAAGTCGCCGTGGTATATTGTCTCCATCGGCATGATCGGCACCTCGCTGTCGGGCGTGACATTCGTCTCGGTGCCGGGCATGGTCCGTAACATCGACATGACCTACATGCAGACAGTGTTCGGCTTCTTCTTCGGCTATATTCTGATCGCCCGTGTGCTGCTGCCGCTCTACTACCGCCTGCAGCTGACGTCGATCTATTCCTATCTCAAGACGCGCATCGGGCTGCGGGGCTACAAGACAGGGGCATCGTTCTTTCTCCTGTCGAAGATCATCGGCGCGGCGGCCCGCCTCTATCTCGTCGTTCTGATCCTGCAACACTACGTTTTCAGCACATGGCATCTGCCGTTTGGCGTGACGGTTGTCATCAGCATCTTCCTTGTCTGGCTCTATACGTTCCGAAGCGGCATCAAGACAATCATCTGGACGGACACCATTCAGGCCATCTGTCTGGTGGCGATGCTTGTGGTCATCATCTGGCAGGTGAAGAACCATCTGGGGATGGACCTCGGCGGCATGGTGGAAGCTGTCCGCGAAAGCCCCCATTTTCGGATCTTCGAGTTCTCGGACTGGCACAGTACGCAACATTTCGTGAAGCAGTTCTTCAGCGGTATCTTCATCACCATCGTGATGACCGGCCTCGATCAGGACATGATGCAAAAGAATCTCTCGTGCAAGTCACTACGTGATGCGCAGAAGAACATGTACACCTACGGCTTTGCCTTCACGCCCGTGAATTTTCTCTTCCTCACTTTGGGCGTCTTGCTGATTCTCCTTGCCGAGAAAGAGGGGATCGCGCTGCCGGCCATGGGCGACGATATTCTGCCCATGTTCTGCACCTCGGGCATCATCGGCCACTCGATCCTCATCTTCTTCACCGTGGGTATCATCGCCGCTGCCTTCAGCAGTGCGGATTCGGCCCTCACGGCGCTCACCACCTCCTTCTGTGTCGACATTCTCGATATCGACCGCGAGGATGCAGCACGGGCCAAACGCACCCGACTGAAGGTGCATTTGGCGGTATCGGTGCTCTTCGCCCTGCTCATTATCATCATCAAAGAGCTGAACAACCGCAGTGTGATCGATGCGATCTACATGATCGCCTCCTACACCTACGGCCCGCTTCTCGGCCTCTTTGTGTTCGGTCTTTTCACCAAAAGGGTTCCAAATGACAAATATGTTCCGTATATTTGCATCCTCTCTCCGCTGCTTTGCTACGGCATCAGCTGTTGGGGGGCACACGTCGGCTATACGTTCGGATACGAACTGCTGATGCTGAACGGCTTCATTACGTTCGCCGGCCTGTGGTTGTCATCAATCAATCATCACAAACAAAACATAGTTCATGGAGATTAAAAGCGCAGATTTTGTAATCAGTAATACGGATGTACGCAAATGCCCCGAGGGCTTCCGCCCGGAATATGCGTTCATCGGAAGAAGTAACGTGGGCAAATCGTCCCTCATCAATATGTTGACAGGCAAGAAAGGGCTGGCAAAAACCTCGCAGACGCCGGGAAAAACACTGCTGATCAACCATTTCCTGATCAACGACGAGTGGTTTCTGGTCGACCTCCCCGGCTATGGATTCGCCCAACGCGGAAAAGAGGGGCGCGAGAAGCTGAAAAAGATCATCGAAGCGTATGTCCTCTACCGCGAACAGCTGACATGTCTCTTCGTCTTGCTCGACTGCCGGCACGAACCGCAGAAGATCGATCTCGAGTTCATGGAGTGGCTCGGCGAGAACGGTGTGCCCTTCGCCATCATCTTTACCAAGATCGACAAGCTGAGCAAAGGACGGCTGAACGAAAACCTCACCGCCTACCGCCAACGGCTGCTCGAGACGTGGGAAGAGCTCCCTACGATCCTCGTCTCCTCGTCGGAAGCCAAAATCGGAAAAGAGGAGATCCTCGGCTTCATCGAACAGATCAACAACGGCCTCGAAGAGGAGGAGGTGGAATAACCGCCACACAACCCTCGCCGCGCAACGAAGGGGCATCGCCCCGTTCATCCGCATAGGCCCCAAAAACATCGCCATGATTTCAAAAAATCATCGGCATGAAAAAAGAAAAAGCTCCCGATGTTTTTCAAAAAAGTTCGGGAGCTTTTTTTGTGGGCGTTGGGGGGAGGTTCCCTTTCCACACAAGCCATCATTGCCATAATGGTTCATCTTTCCATCCTCCGGGGAATCCCATCAAATTTGTTTTTACCGTTGGATGCTTGAGAAACAAAGATTTTAAATCTCGGAAAAAACTATTATTGGGGGAAATGTTGTTCAACCAGTATGCGATACAACACAGCTGAGGATACAAAGAGCCTTCCGGAAATGACAAATTGTTTATCCAGACATTCGGCATACGTGCCGGCATTTGTGGCTTGATAGCGAAACGTCTATTCCAAACTCGTGCGTGGTGAGCAATAAAATTGCGTAAAACTGACAACATCTCCATCCAACTACGAAGAAATTTATGATGATTCAGACCAAATTCACGCGCAACATGATGTTTGGCTGTCGCATCAAAAAAATTATTGTATAATTTGGATAATGTGCCAAATGATACTACTTCAAGCGTTTTCCAAACCGGAGGCAGTTCGGGTGATGAATATTTTTGGAAGTGTTCTGAGATATATTCTTCTCTTGAGCGGCTTATCTCCGTTTTTATATGCTCAAGATTGGTAACAAAAAAGGCTTCGTTGGCTGCAAATTCCGGTTGCATAAACCAAAACGCACCAAAACGAGGAGTAAAATGCTTGATAATCTTTGCTCGCATTGATACCTCGATCGATTGGATGATGGAAAAGAGAAGAGCTTTTAGTGCCTTGTCGAAATAGTAACAATCTATTACATACTCCCAATGACTACCTTGTTTGAACTGATGTGTTGAGTGGTCAGCCTCCATATGATGCCAATAATCAGCCAAACGGAAATAACTGATCATTTCCAAAACATTGCTTGCTTGGATATCATCTTCTATAATCAGTCCACGACATTTCAAAACGTCTATTTGCTGAGATATAGTTAAAGCCTGTTTTGTATATCTACGACCACCCATAAACAAATAAAAAAATGTCCCGCCGGGTACGCTGTTCTTATGGGAAGCGAGCGGGATTTGTTGCACCAAATATAAGTATTTCCGTTCAATATACCAAATGTCAGGAAAGATTTTTCTTCTTTTTTAGAAGTCATTAACTCAAATCTTTTTTGTTAAACCTAAGAGCCTAACAATCAACGCAATGTCTGTTCTGAAACATTCGTCTGCACTCCACACAAAAAACATCGGCATGAAAAAAGAAAAAGCTCCCGATGTTTTTCAAAAATGTTCGGGAGCTTTTTTGTGGGGGTGGGGGGAGGCTCGTTGGCTTGGCCCCAATTAAGGCACTTCTCTTCAGCGATGACATTATCATGTCATCGAGTACTCTTCTTTTTGCTTGACCAAAAAGAAG
>CAVJQR010000010.1:23232-27445 GCA_963651605.1 Agathobaculum sp. | reverse complement strand
GCAACAAAGAATTTCAATATTGGACTATACGGCTGTCGTATTCACAGCGCGTGCTGCTATTGATTATTTTTTTCGTCTCTGTGAAGAGCTAAGGGTCTCTATTCCCGAGACTATGAAATATTTCTGTATGACAGAATCCATTGCGGTCTATTTGCAGAAATATATCATATATAGAAAGAGAAAAATATTCTATGGCGCTAATGGAAAGCTTGATGATTTGGTTACTATTATTGGCAAACACCCAAAAGAAAAGTATTTGATTCCGGTATCTGATGTGCATAAAGAAGATTTGAGAGTGCAATTGTTGGCCAAGAAAATCAACTTTACAGAGGCTATTATGTATCGTACGGTCAGCAATGACTTTACCGCTGATGAGAAGTTCGATTATGATATGTTGGTGTTCTTTAGCCCATCAGGAATTTCATCCTTGCTGAAAAATTTCCCTGATTTTGAGCAGAATGATATCCGTATTGGCTGTTTTGGTCCGGCCACAGCCAAGGCTGTCAAAGATGCCGGTTTGCGTTTGGATGTGGAAGCTCCAACTCCTGAAGCTCCCTCTATGACGGCTGCATTGGAACAATATTTGAAAAAAGAAATAGGAGAACAAAAATAAATGATCAGTAACAGGTACACTTTGTCGAAAGCGGAGCGCCTGTCGTGGAAACGGGATATCGATAATTTGTTTGCTGAAGGGAAGTCGTTCGTGGCTTATCCGTTTCGTGTCGTTTTTCTGCTGACAGCCGATTCAGAAAAGAGGAGTGTACCTGTTTCTATTTTGACCAGTGTTTCGAAGAAACGGTTTAAGCGAGCCGTGAAACGTAATAAGGTAAAGAGACAAACACGTGAGGCTTACCGCATGCTGAAGCATGAATTGTCCCAGGCGGTTCAAGAGAAAAATATGCGACTCACGGTAGCCTTCCTCTATTTGGAGAAGAAAATCTATCCGCAAGCTGATATTGACAAGGCTATGACAAAAGCCCTGAATGTATTAAAGGAGAAGACCGAATGAAAAACCTGCTTACTAAATTGTTGCTGGGGTTGGTCTATTTCTATAAATATTGTATATCACCGCTGACACCTCCTTCTTGTCGTTATACCCCTACATGTTCGGAATATGCCGTTCAGGCTTTGAAGAAATATGGGCCGTTCAAGGGATTATACTTGGCTGTCAAGCGTCTTTTACGCTGCCATCCCTGGGGAGGGAGTGGTTACGACCCCGTTCCGTAAAAAAAAAGTACCCGATCTTTTTGAAAAATCATGCGGAACTTTTTGAAAAATGTTCGGCATGATTTTTTTCAACGTTCCCGACCATTTTTTCAATAGAATTCAAACAAATATTTTTTGTAAGTTTGCACTTAATTTATTGTTGATATATTTATGGAATATACGACGCATACTTTGTCAAATGGATTGCGCATGATTCATATGCCTACTGCTTCGCCCGTGGCTTATTGTGGCTTTGCTGTGAATGTTGGTGCACGAGATGAGGAGGCTTCCGAATACGGATTGGCCCATTTTGTAGAGCATATGATCTTCAAAGGAACAGAACATCATAAAGCGAACTATATATTGAACCGCATGGAACGTGTGGGGGGCGAATTGAATGCCTATACAACAAAAGAAGAGACATTCGTCTACTCCATTTTCATGAAAGAGCATTTTTATCGAGCATTCGAACTACTGACAGATTTGGTTTTCTACTCCTCTTTCCCGGAAGAACAGATTGAGCGAGAGACAGATGTCATATTGGATGAAATTAGTTCGTATGAAGACTCCCCATCGGAGCTGATCTTTGATGATTTCGAGAACTTGCTTTTCAAGGGTCATGCCTTGGGTCATAATATTTTAGGCGAAGAACGCTTTTTGGAGCAGTTCACTTCGGAAACGGGAAAGTCGTTTATGAACCGTTTTTATACTCCGAATAATATGGTGTTCTTCTCAATGGGCGACATCCCTTTTATGAAGATTGTGAAATGGGCCGAGGAGCTGCTTTCCGGAACAATTTCGGATCAGTGCCATTTGTATCGGAAGTCGCCACAGCAAGATGTGTCTGCTATTTCTTTGGCACTGCAAAAAGATACGCATCAGGCGCATGTCATGATTGGAAGTTTGGGCTATAGCATGTACGATGAACGTCGGCTTCCTCTCTTTCTCTTGAATAATATTTTAGGAGGGCCGGGAATGAACAACCGACTAAATGTTTCGTTACGAGAACATTATGGGCTGGTTTATACTGTCGAATCAAACATTACTTCATACGTAGATACGGGTTTGTTCAGTATCTATTTCGGAACCGACCCGAAGAATAAGGAAAAGGCCATCAAGTTAGTACATAAAGAAATAGAAAAATTCTGCGAAAACAAGCTGACAGAACGCCAACTGGCTGCAGCAAAACAGCAGGCATTAGGCCAGTTAGGTGTGTCGGTTGACAATCGGGAGGGATTGTTTTTGAACATGGGCAAGAGCTTTTTGCATTACGATCGTTTTGATTCTATGGACGAAGTGTTCAATCAGATTCAGAGCATAACGGCCGATGACGTTTGGCAAATTGCGCACGAAGTGTTGCTTCCGAATAAATTGTTCCAATTGGCATACGACTAATAGTAGATTTTATTACCTTTGTAAAGGTTGAATCTTAACTATGAGTCTATGGAATATATTTTGCATTATATTTGGAAATACCGTCTCTATTCCGCAATAGATATGCTGACGACGAAAGGAGAATCGGTAGAGGTTATTGATCCGGGCCTCGAAAACCGAGACAGTGGTCCCGATTTCTTCAATGCAAAGATATTCATCAATGGAACATTGTGGGTAGGCAGTGTGGAGATTCATGAAAAGGCTTCCGACTGGGTTCGTCATGGGCATGTGGATGACCCCCTATATGATAATGTTATCTTGCATGTGGTCGAGGAAGATGATCACGAAGTTTTCCGTCGCAATCAGACACTTATTCCACAACTGATCCTATCAATCCCCGAAAGGGTGCTCAACAGTATGGAATGGTTGCTGAACCATGAGTCTCCTTTAGCTTGTCTGGAGCGCCTTCCTGCTATCGATCCGATCTATAAGACCCAATGGATGGACGCCTTATTGGGCGAACGGTTGTTGCGGAAAACGGAAGATATAAAACAGTGGCTCGAACAGTATGACCAAGATTGGGAGCAAGTATTTTATATTTTACTGTGCCGCAATTTTGGATTCGGGGTGAATGGCGATGCTTTCGAGCGGTTGGCCAGAAGTTTACCGTTGAAGTATATCCAAAAGCAACGGGGTAGTGCATCCCAGATAGAAGCTCTTTTTCTGGGGCAAGCAGGCCTTTTGGAGGAACCTTACGAAGCACAACATCATTATTATCGATTCTTGCAACAAGAGTATAGATTTCTTCGCTATAAGTATGGGCTGCAACCTCTTCCTTCATATGTTTTTAGAAGGCTTCGGTTGCGACCTAATTCAACGCCTCACGTCAAATTGGTGGAATTGGCTGCCATCTGGATCAAGCACGACACCCTTTTTTCTCATATATTGGAAGCGAGAACCATCAAAGAGGTCAAGGACTATTTTCGGGTGTCTCCTTCTCTGTTTTGGGAGACTCATTATCGTTTTAACCGAGAATCAACTAAATCAAAAAAACAATTAGGGGAGAATGCCTTGAACATTCTCTTGATCAATTCCGTGGCACCGATTATGTTTGCTTATGGAACAGAACGCCATTTGCCTGAATATACGGAACGGGCATTGAAATTGTTGGAGCGGATTCCCCCCGAACAGAATTATATTGTTTCAACATTCAAGCAGACAGGCATTCGTATAAGCCATGCCGGTGATACGCAGGCGCTGATCCAGTTGAAACGAGAGTATTGCGAAAAGAAACGATGCCTTTATTGTCGTTTTGGCTTTCAGTTGCTCAAACAATCATAATTTTCTGTACATTTGCGAGAAGATTGAGATGATAATTTATGAACAAGAGAAGAGACCGGATACAACAAGTCCTATCGGTGGCACTTATTTGCGCAATAGCTTTGCTGACATATGCTTGTGCCAATATCGCTTCGCCGAATGGGGGGCCATATGATGAGGAACCTCCGAAGTTTATAGCGAGTACTCCTGTCCCCAATGCGACAAATTATAAAGGAAAAAAGATACAGATTCTTTTTGACGAGTTGATACAATTGGACAATCCGTCTGATAATGTCATTCTTACACCTCCGCA
>CAVJQR010000010.1:6382-23222 GCA_963651605.1 Agathobaculum sp. | reverse complement strand
TGCCGATTATTCGGGCATCGGGCAAAAAGGTAGAGGTCGAATTGGTGGATACCTTGAAGGAAGACATGACGTATACATTCGATTTTACCAGTTCGATTGCAGACAACAACGAAAAGAACATCTTGGAAAACTATACCTTTGCTTTCTCTACGGGTGATGTTGTGGACTCTATGGAGGTATCGGGCTATCTTCTTAACGCAGAGAATTTGGAACCAATGCCCAACATCTCGATCGGTCTTCATAGCAACTTGGCCGATTCGGCATTTACGACAATCCCTTTTGAGAGAACATCCAAAACAAACGACAAGGGGCACTTTACTGTTCGAAACATCAAGCCGGGAACTTATCGGATATATGCCATCAACGATTTGAATCGAGATTACAAATTTGATCAGGCGGCTGAGGATATCGCCTTTTTGGATTCGGTGATCGTCACCAGCTGTATGCCGGACATCCGTCAAGATACTATATGGCGCGATTCTTTGACGATCGACACGATCAAAAGTGTAGCCTATACTCATTACTATCCGGATAATATTCTCCTCCGCCTGTTTAAGGAAAAGTTTGAGAGGCAGTACATGACACGCCCTGAAAGGTTGGATTCCTATACATTTACCTTGCATTTCAATGCTCCGATGGATACGGTTCCCGTCCCCGAACCGCTGAACTTTACTCCAAACGATTCTGCATGGTTTTTGCCTCAGTTGAGTGTCGACAAGAAAGATATCACTTACTGGATCAAGGACTCCTTGATATGGAAACAGGACACATTGCAGATGTTGGTGACTTATCCCAAAAGTGATTCGTTGAATATGTTGGTGCCGCAGACCGATACGGTGAAGACTGTCGTGAAGCGTCGTCCGAAAGAAAAGAAAAAGAAAAAAGATGATGAGGAGATTGTATTCTTGAATATGGACATTGCCGCTTCGGGCGAAAAGAATCTATATGATACCGTTTCTGTGACATTTAGCGAACCTGTTTTGGATTTGAAGAAGGAGTGTTTTAAATTGGAGCAGAAAGTTGATACGATAGCCAGTGTGGTTGATTTCAATTTTTACCCTGATACACTCAATCCGTTGAAGTATTATATCCTTCGCAAATGGAAGTATGGCGAGGCGTTTCGCCTCTCAATCGATTCGGCAGCCATAACCAGTTTGTATGGGAAATGGAACAACTCCTTTGAAAGTCAGTTTAAAATCAAGACGGAAGACAGCTATGGACATCTCTATATTAATGTGGTAGGATTGGATACTGTCCCGGCATTTGTCGATTTGTTGAATGCCAAAGATGAACTTGTTCGTCGGGGCGCTGTGAAAAAGGGCGGAGCATTATTCATGGATTTGAAGCCGGATACCTATTATGCCCGCATTATTCTCGATGCGAATGGCAACGGCATTTGGGATACCGGAAAATATAGTGAGAAACTCCAGCCTGAAGAGGTCTTTTACTGCCCCAAAGCATTCTCTGTGATGCAGAATTTTCAGGTAGAAGAGACTTGGAACATTCGCGAGACTCCGCTGGTTCGTCAGAAGCCTCTTGATATTACAAAGAATAAGCCGAAAGATAAAACAAAGAAAAAACGTGATTATCGTGAAGAAGGACGTAGTAGAAAATCATCGTCTTCATCGAGTATGGGATTGGGCGGTCTTTCACTTTAGTGTGATAGGATGGCTGCTTTTCTGCCTAAATGCGTATGAAGCGAGTGCACAAGCCTTGCCCACCGATCGGTTTCAATCGCATGAAGAGTTGCAGTTGCGTCTCTATTTCAAATGGGGATTGATTATGGCCAAGGCGGGTGAAGCACGGTTGTCTGTCCAACCATGCCAATATCAGCAGACTCCGGCCTGGCATTATAATTTGTTGTTCAAGACACAGGGCATGTTTGAGAAAATCTATACGATGCGTGATACGCTCGATTCCTATTTTTCGCAGAAAGATGGGATGTTGTTATTCGGCACCAAACATGTCAAAGAGAACAATTATTATCTGGTAGATGATTGGTGTTTTTCCTATTCTCAGGCAAAAGGGAAGACCATTGTCCATTCGAAACGCTATACGCCTTCGCGGGTGAAGATCGATACGACGTTGGTGGCTGAAGGAAAAACCTATGATATGCTGGCTGCCACGATGTTTTTGCGCTCATTGGATTGGAACACATTGAAGATAGAGGAGAGCGTTCCGTTTCATATTGCCATAGGGCGAGACTTGGTCAATGCCGCTTTTCGCTATACCGGCCAAGAGATTATCGAACGGAATAACGCAAAATATCGGACGCGCCATTTCTATATTGATATATTTGATGAGGCTTTTACGCAAAGTAAAGCTGCAGGTGAGGCTTGGATTGGCGACGATGAGAACCATATTCCGATAAAAATCAGAGCCAAATTGAAGATTGGTGCGGCTGAAGTATATTATGAATCGGCCAAAAACTTGAAATATCCATTCGATTGCAAGACCGATATCCGGTGATTATATCCCCATCAATCGATAATGAGCATCCGAACTATGCAGAATTTATTCGGGTGAAAAATGTAGTTCATTCGGGACTAAACTCGAGTTTTATGCGGAGAAAACTACAGTTCACTCCCGAACAAACTGCAGTTTTCTCCGCATAAATTTTTCAAAACTATTCCTCTTGTTTCCGTTTAGCTTTGCAAGGTTTATTCTGATTTCGTCGAGGATGTGCCCGATTGGTGTTCATCTTCATCGATTTTAGGATCCGTCGAAGCGTCCGGCACCCAGTTGGAAATCTCTTCAGGGGTGACACCGGGCAATGCAACGGGTTTCTTCTCTTCCTGATCTTCTTCAGGAAGTATATCTTCCTCATTACCGATATTGGCGCTGAATCTGCTGACACTCAGCATAATGCCAATGTATGCGCAAAAGATAAATGTGGATGTTCCTCCACGGCTGATAATGGGAAGAGGTTGTCCGGTAATGGGGGCTATACCAACGGCTACCGACATGTTGAACAAGGCCTGAATGCAAATCATCAAACTACATCCTATGATAAGATATTTAGGAAAGAATTTCTCACATCTTTTTGCAATCATTCCCACGCGGAAAAACAATGCGAGGTATAGAAATAAGACGAATATCCCTCCAAGCAATCCTAATTCTTCGATGATAATGGCATAAATAAAGTCGGAATAGGCTTGCGGAAGATGATCGCGCATTTGACTTTTTCCTGGCAGTTTTCCAAAGATTCCACCATTTACAACAGCAATTTTCGCTAGATTTTTCTGATAGTTTTCATCATCCAATGTGAGTTTCTTACCTGTATCTGCTTCTGCATCTTTATGATATCCTGGTATGTGATTTTCAATACGATGTTTCCATGTTGCGCCACGGCCGGGCGATCTATGGAAGATTCGGGCCAAAGGAGAAGTGTTGTTATCCCTAATGTCCCCATAATTAAACCAACTTTAGTAAGAAACCAAAGATGTCTCTTGGAAATTCCACCGATCCACATCATAAAGAACATGACAAAGCTCAATAATATAGCCGTAGAACCATTGTTGAATAGGATCAATATAATATTGAATCCGACGGCTATCAAAATGAGCCAAAAGACTCTTTTTTCACCTAATATAGGAATCAGACTTAACTTTTGTGCCATAAAGCAGATAGAGCTCAGCTTGACCAATTCCGAAGGTTGGAATTGTATTCCGAAAACAGAGAGCCAACGAGCTTCTCCGTTGATAGTCACACCACACCAAGGGGTGACTAACAGGGCGATTGTACTGACAAGGAAAAAGATAGAAGACAAACGCTTGAACCACATATACGGCACATTGTGTAAAAACAGAGCAGCCCCAAAACCCGCGACGAGGATGACCCCGTGCCTAACAATCGGCGCCCAATAGTTGGTGCTTCGGTAGGCAAGTGTACTGGTTGCGCTGAACACTTCGATCAGGGATATCAGACAAAGTGCCAAGAATATGACCCATATGATGCGGTCTCCTTTGAAAAGTTTGCTGGCAAAGTCCATAGTGATCGGGCTATAGGTTTCTTACACACGCTTTAAACTGGTCGCCTCTGTCTTCATAACATTTGAAGAGGTCAAAACTTGCACAGCAGGGAGAAAGCAGTACGGTATCTCCTTTTTTTGCCATTTGGTAAGCTTTGCTGACGGCCTCCTCCATTGATCGTGCATCTTCTATTTGGCTAATCTTTCCATCGAAGAAATCATGCAATTTCTTGTTGTCGACCCCTAAAAAGATCAGTGAATGGACTTTCTCTTTCACCAAAGCTTCAATTTCACTATAGTCATTACCTTTGTCGGTACCCCCCAAGATCAATACGACAGGGGTAGTCATAGATTGCAAAGCATACCAGCAGGAGTTTACGTTGGTTGCTTTGGAGTCGTTGATGTAATCGACGCCTTTCACGCGAGCCACTTTCTCAAGGCGGTGTTCCACACCGGCGAAATCCATCAACGATGCCCGGATCTTGTCGTCATGCAGATCCATGATCTTCGCAGCAATGGTTGCAGCAAGCGAATTGTACAAATTATGTTTGCCAGTCAAGGCCAAGAGTTCTTGTTCCATGCTAAACGTACCGTTTTTAGTTTCTACTGTAATTTGATTGTTTTCGACATATCCTTTAACCTGTTCCTCTCGTGTTTCTGCAAATGGATAAAGGGTTGCTTTCGGCTGTCTTTTTTCTATTTCACGACGAAGAATTGGGTCGTCGTTCCAATAAATGAAAGCATCTTTTTCCGTTTGGTTTTGCAAGATGCGGAATTTGGCATCAATATAATTCTGCATCTCATAGTTGTAGCGATCCAAATGGTCGGGGGTAATGTTCAAGAGAATAGCAATATCCGCCTTAAAATCGTACATGTTGTCCAACTGAAAACTACTCAATTCGATGACATATACCGGATGTGGATCTTCTGCCACTTGGAGTGCCAAACTGTTTCCCACGTTGCCTGCCAGCCCGGCATCGACTCCGGCTTGCGTCAAGATATGGTGGGTCAATAATGTTGTAGTAGTCTTTCCGTTACTCCCTGTTATACAAATCATGGTGGAATCCGTATAGCGTCCGGCAAATTCAATTTCGGAAATAATCGGAGTCCCTTGTGCTTTCAGTTTCTTGATGATCGGAGCCTTGTCGGGTATGCCCGGGCTTTTGATAATTTCGTCCGCATTGAGAATCTCAGATTCGGTATGATGTCCTTCCTCCCAACGGATGTTGTGAGCATCAAGTATTTCTTTGTATTTAGGTTTGATGCCGGACAAATCAGAAACGAATACCTCAAATCCTTCTTTTTTTGCCAAGACAGCGGCTCCGGCTCCGCTTTCTCCGGCTCCTAATATTACAATTTTCTTATCCATTTTCTTATCTCATCTTTAAAGTAACGATCGTAATAACAGCTAAAATAATGCCAATCAACCAAAAGCGAACCACGATCTTCGATTCGGGAATGACATGGATCGGTTTCTGGATCAAGGCTTGAATACCGGCATTCCCCGGCTTTTGAAAATGGTGATGCAATGGCGCCATTTTGAAAACCCGTCGGCCCTCGCCATATTTTTTCTTCGTATATTTGAAGTAGAAAGTCTGCATAATGACGGAAATGCTCTCGGCCAAAAATATACCGCATAGAATAGGAATCAGTAATTCCTTGCGGATGATGATGGCAAACACAGCGATGATTCCGCCTAATGAAAGGCTACCGGTATCCCCCATGAACACTTGGGCCGGGTAAGAATTATACCACAAGAATCCGACAGTTGCACCAATAAAGGCGGCAGCATATACGACGAGTTCTTCGGCTCCCGGTATATACATGATATTTAAGAAAGAGGCAAATTCGAAGTGCGACGACATATAGGCCAGAATTCCCAGGGCGACTCCGATAATCGCTGACGATCCGGTGGCCAAACCGTCAAGGCCATCCGTCAGGTTGGCACCATTCGAAACAGCTGTTACGACGAAGATAACCATCAAAACGAATACAGCCCAAGCGGCTTCCTCTTTGTAATCTCCGGCCCAATCCACCAGTTTTGCATAATCGAAATTGTTGTTTTTGACGAAAGGAATCGTGGTTTTGGTGGATTTCTTCTCCAATGAGTGAAAACGAACTGTCTCGATTACATTGTCATGGCGGATTTCCATGTTCTCTTTAATAACTACATCCGGGCTAAGGAATAATACTAAACCAACGATAAGTCCGAGACCAACCTGACCGATGATTTTGAACCGCCCGCGCATCCCTTCTTTGTTCTTTTTGAAAACTTTGATGTAATCATCGGCAAAACCAAGAGCTCCCAACCAAATGGTCGTGATAATCATCAGAATAACATAAATGTTTTCCAATCGGGCAAAGAGCAGAGTGGGAATCAATATGGCGATGAGAATAATGATACCACCCATTGTTGGTGTTCCTTTTTTGCTCATCTGTCCTTCCAATCCTAAATTCCTTACCGTTTCGCCAATCTGTAAATATTGCAATTTATCAATGATGCGGCGACCAATGGCAGTCGAGATAAACAGAGACAATATAAGGGCTAATCCGGAACGGAAGGAAACGTATTTGAACATTCCTGCTCCTGGTAAGTCTAACTGATCCAGGTAATTAAACAAATAGTATAACATCGCTTCTTTTAGGATTTCTGCAGATTAAAAATATTTCTGATAATCTCCCGGTCATCAAAATGGTGCTTTACGCCTTTCACATCCTGATAATCTTCATGACCTTTCCCCGCAACCAAGATTACGTCTCCTTTCTTTGCAATGGAGATTGCCGTTTGAATAGCTTGCTGACGATCCACGATGCTGGTAGTGTGTGCCATATCTTCTGAAGAAAGCCCGGCCAACATGTCTTGAAGAATAGCCTCCGGCTCTTCAAAACGAGGGTTGTCTGATGTCAAAATCAGCTTGTCACTGAGCCTGGATGCCTCTTTTGCCATGATAGGACGCTTGCCTTTGTCGCGGTTACCGCCACAACCAACAACCGTAATGACCCGGCCTCGTCCGTCCAATACTTCGTGGATTCCATTCAAGACATTCGTCAATGCGTCAGGAGTGTGGGCATAATCCACGATAGCAGTATACCCGAACGGAGAACGAATTGTCTCAAATCTTCCGGCAACGGAACGAAGCGAACTCAATACGCGCAATACTTCTTCCGGATCTTTTCCTAATGAAACAGCGGCACCATATACGGCCAATAGATTGTAAGCATTGAATTTGCCTACGAATTGAACGGATACTTCCCGATTATTAATCATCAATTCGGTCCCTTCAAAGTGAGATTCCAAGATTTTTCCTTTGAAATCGCCCAATGTCCGTAGGGTGTATGTCAATTTTTTTGCGGCCGTATTTTGCAGCATCACCATTCCGGACTTATCATCCAGATTCGTCAAAGCAAAAGCTTTGGCGGGTAGATCGTCAAAAAATTTCTTCTTGGCTTTCAAGTAGTTTTCGACAGTCTTGTGATAATCCAGGTGGTCGCGTGTCAAATTGGTAAAGATACCACCATCGAAATCCAGACCGCTGATACGTTTTTGGTCAATAGAGTGTGAACTGACCTCCATGAAAGCATATTCACAACCGGCCTCTACCATTTTTGCCATCAGTGCATGTAATGTAAGTGGGTCGGGAGTGGTATGATCGGTCGGTATTGCTTCTCCGTCAATATAGTTGCAAACGGTAGAAAGTAGTCCAACTTTATGACCCATCATCCGGAACATATTGTATAATGACGTGGCAATTGTCGTTTTTCCATTCGTTCCCGTAACACCTACCAAGGTCAATTTCTGCGAAGGATTGTCATACCATTGTGAAATCAACTTGCCTAATGCCTCCGCTGTATCTTTTATTACGATGAAAGTACATACAGAGGTATCAACTCCTGTGGGAATTTCTTCGCAGACAATTGCGGAGGCTCCTTTTTCAATTGCACTTGAAATGTAAGCATGTCCGTCGACAGCTGTTCCACGAACAGCCACAAACATCGAACCGGCTTCTACTCGGCGTGAGTCCGATTGAATATTTTTTATTTCAATAGAAGTGTCTCCTGACATCTGCGGAGCCTCCAAAACTTGAATTAACTTTTCTAATTTCATATCACTTTAATGTTATTAATATGGATCTTCCGTTCGTGATTCGGCTTCCTGGAGGAATGCTTTGTGACGAGACTCGCCCTGTTCCTGACAAGGCGACTCGTAGTCCTGCGCTTTCCAACAAGAAGATTGCATCTTTGGCTCCCATGCCATAGACAGAAGGCACCAATCCGGATCGGAGAGATATATCATGAACTTTAATGCAATTCTTTTCTTCTATACGATCGGCTCGAACCCAATCTGTTTCTGTACTGTCAGCATCCATGTGAATGTTGAATTCTCCCAGCACATTCTTCAAGGCTTGTTTCGAACCGGATTTCAGATGAGGGAGAAAAACTCCCGTAGAATCGGGTTCCATATCGTTTACTGATATCGGACTGTGATTGGCATATATTTTTTCTGCAATCACTTTAAATACTCCGCCTGACATGGTTCCTCCGGAAGGATATCCGATACGGGGCTGTCGAATCACGACAATACAACTGTATTTGGGCTTGTCGGCCGGAAAATATCCGGCAAAAGAAACTTGGTGTCCTGCTTGTTTGTAGACACCTCCCGAAGCAATTTGGGCCGTACCCGTCTTTCCTGCGATTGGAATGATATCAGAATGTACAGCTTTTCCAGTCCCTTCTTCGACAACTCCTACGAGCATATCTTGTATTATATGCAATGTTTTTTGAGAACAGATGGATGGAATCAGCACCTCAGGAGAGTTTGTTTTGACTGTTTTTTCTCTGTTTTTGATCTCTTTCACGAAGAATGGGCGCATCATGGTTCCTCCGTTGGCGATGGCATTGTAGAAGGCCAAGGTCGAAATCGGAGGAATTTGCGTCTCATAACCGAATGACATCCACGGCAAAGTCGTCTTGGACCAATATCGTGTGGAGTCATCCGGGCGACGAATCTTCGGGTGTCCGGCACCGGGAATGTCCAAATGCAGGTCAGCAGTCATACCAATTCTATACAATCCCTCCACGAATTTGGTTGGATTATGCTCATATCCTTTGAGAATGGTCTTTGCCACACCGATATTGGAGGAGTACCAAATGGATTTTTCGACGGTGATTTCGTGGTAACCTCCTTTGTTCATGTTGTGGTCCGTCATTCTTTGTCCCTTATACATATATATACCATTGCCCACATCGACTGAGTCTTGTGGGTGACATACGCCATCTTCCAAGGCAACCATGATAGAAGCCACCTTAAAGGTGGAGCCAGGCTCTGTTTCATCGGCCACGGCATGGTTCATTGTTTCACCATAAACGCCTGGGGCGATCCGACCTAAGTTGGTGATGGCTTTGATCTCGCCGGTTGTCACCTCCATGACTACTGCTGTTCCTGAGGCCGCATCGATATTTATCAACATATCTTCCAGAGCTTTTTGCGTGATGTCTTGTATATCAATGTCGATTGTGGTGTAAATATCCATGCCCTCTGTCGCCTCTTTCAGCGAGACATTTGTCCAGCGTCCTGCTATACGGCGGGTAGCTTTGAGCCCTGGTTTCCCTCTGAGTAACGAGTCGTATTGCAATTCCAAACCATTCTTTCCTTTGGTGACTCCACTCGTGTCAATTTCTCCGTAGATGTCTCCAATCGTACGAGCCGCCAATCTACCGAATGGCCGTTCGCGTTGCACCAGTGCGCGGTTGTAAAAGCCGCTTTTGTTCTTGCCGATGCGCAAGTAAGGGAACTTGCTGATCTCTTTTAAGTCGGAGTAGGAGATTCGTTTGGGAATCAGCGGGTACTGACGACTTTTCGACTTGTATCCTTTTTCGAGGTGGTGTTTGAAACCTCCTCTTGGTATATACCCTTTGTAACCATTCTTCTCGCTGAATTTGCGAGTCAAACATATTGCCAAAGAGTCGAGGCCATTTCGTGCAGAGTGATAGAATGTATCTACATTGAATCCATCTGCCTGAAAATCCAAGTAGGTATAATAGCGGGGCACACTCGTGGCCATCAGCTGGTTGTCATACGAATAGATATTACCGCGGCGAGGTAATGTCGGCGTGTTGGGCCGAATCAATGTCTTGGCCAACTCCGTCCAATGATCTTTTTGGATGAACATGGTATGGCTTGCCTTACCAATAATTGACACGGCAGAAACCAATGCTACATAGAATAGTAAACTATAGATTTTGTCTATTCGCTGTGACTTGTTGCTATTATCCTGATTGTTTATCTCTTCAGCCATGATCGTTCCAATTTATAGGGTGGCGTTTTGGCTCCTTCCAAATCGATACCTTGTTCTTCTATCAGTTCTTCAATTTGCGATTGACGGCTCTTTCCTGTCAATTCAGAGGAAATAGAGAGCCATTCGAAACGAACATCTTGCAATTGTTGCTGTAATTTGTCAATCTCTTTGTATTTCTGTTGGCAGATATACCGATTACCTATGAAAAAGAAGATGAGCGTTACGATCAAAACGATCATACGTATATGGCGCGCAAAGAAATCGTCTTGGAATACTTTACTCTTAAGCGTATACTGAAAAAACGCCCTAAGTATATTTTGACAAACTGCTCCAAGTTCCTTAAGAAATATCTTCATAGGTATCTGTTTATTATTCAATATATTCAGTCATCAAATTCATCTTGTTCGATACTCCTTATGCTTCCGCAGTATCTTTCAGCTCGGCAATTCGCAATTTTGCACTGCGTGACCGAGGGTTTCGCTCAATCTCCTCGTCAGATGGAACAATTACCTTGTTGTTCACCAAACGGAACGGAGATTTCATGTTTCCAAAGAAATCTTTTTCAGCCTTCCCTTCAAAATTGCCTGCTTTCAAAAAGTTCTTCACCAGACGGTCTTCCAACGAATGATAGGTGATCACTACCAGACGACTCCCTGGCTTCAGTACTTTCAGTGTGCCGCAAAGCATCTCTTTCAAGGCGCGCATTTCGTCGTTCACTTCAATACGTAAGGCTTGGAATACTTGAGCCAAAAATTTCTTCTCTTTGTCTTTCCCAACGAAAGGCTTCACGACTTCCAGCAATTCACCAATCGTTTTGATGGGTTTCTCGGCTCGCGCTTTGACGATCGTTGCCGCCAATTTTCGTGACACCTTCAACTCTCCGTAGAGATAGAACACATTGGCCAGTTCCTCTTCAGGGTAGGTGTTGAGTATATCGGCGGCTGTCTTCCCGGCGCGGGTGTTCATTCGCATATCCAACAGACCATCGAAGCGAAAAGAGAAACCACGCTCTTGGTCATCGAAGTGGTGAGAGGAGACACCCAAGTCGGCCAACAAACCGTCTACCTTCCCGGCCACTTGATGATAGCGCATGAAGTTATAGAGATAGCGGAAGTTGCTTCTTACAAAAGTGAAGCGGGAGTCGTTCGGAATGTTTTGCTCGGCATCCGCATCTTGATCGAATCCGAACAGATGCCCTTCCGAAGCCAATCGGCTCAAGATCTCGCGCGAATGGCCACCTCCTCCGAACGTTACATCCACATAAATTCCCTTTGGTTGGATATTCATCCCTTCCAAACTCTCTTGTAATAAGACGGGTATATGATATGGATATTGCTGCTCCATGTTGTTTGCTCTTTCAGTTAAAATTTTACTTCAGATAAAGGGTGTACTGCTTTGAAAAGCAATTAACTACCTATTTTCAGCATGTAAAATTACATAATTACTATTTCAACATCAAATAATGTGATGGAAAAGTATGAAAAAGTTATCAACACCCCGAAAATTTTCCACGTGGCTGCGCGCAACTCTCGAACAAGGCAAATATTGGTGGGGTTCTTTGCCGAGCAACTTCAGCAGTTACAAAAAAGTTTCTCGGCACAAAACTGCAGTTTCATGCCGAATAAACTCGAGTTTTATGCGGAGAAAACTGTAGTTCACTGCGGAGAAAACTGCAGTTTTGTCGGCAGAAACTTTTTTGAAACACTCGTATTGTTTTTCCTTTTTACGGCATCCTTTTTTTGAAAACCTATTTTATTCTTCTTCGTAGTTTTGGAATAGGAAATCATTGTATGGGAAGCGTGTGATATGGATTTGCTTCACTCGTTCATACAACATGCTTTTCAACTCTTCGATATTCGTCCGTTCCTTGGCCGAGATGAAGATACAATTGTCTTGCATCTTGCCCATCCACGTACTTTTCAACTCGTCCAAACCGATGTTTTCACGAGAGCGCGGTGTTAAGTCATCCTCATCTTTCGGAACAAATGTGAAGGCATCCACCTTGTTGAACACCATGATCATCGGCTTTTCTCGGCCGTCTATCTCAGCCAATGTCTTGTTTACCACCTCGATCTGCTCTTCAAACGATGGATGGGAGATGTCTACCACATGCACCAGCAAGTCGGCTTCACGCACTTCGTCGAGAGTCGATTTGAAAGACTCCACCAATTCAGTCGGCAACTTGCGGATAAATCCGACAGTATCAGAGAGCAGGAACGGCAAATTGTCGACAATCACCTTACGAACGGTCGTGTCCAACGTGGCGAAAAGTTTGTTCTCTGCAAAAACTTCGCTCTTGCTCAACAAATTCATTAGGGTGGACTTGCCGACATTGGTATACCCGACCAATGCTACGCGCACCATCTTTCCGCGGTTTTTACGCTGCACGCTTTTCTGTTTGTCGATATCTTGCAACTCCTTCTTCAGTCGCGAAATTTTATCCAAGATCAAACGGCGGTCGGTTTCCAACTGCGTTTCACCCGGTCCACGCATACCAACACCACCTCGCTGGCGCTCCAAGTGGGTCCACAGACGAGTCAGTCGTGGCAACATATATTTATATTGTGCCAATTCGACTTGCGTCTTGGCGTGAGCCGTCTGCGCACGGCGGGCAAAAATATCCAAAATAAGGTTTGTACGGTCGAGAATCTTCACCTGCAACTCTTTCTCAATGTTGCGCAATTGCTTGGCGGAAAGCTCGTCGTCGAAGATAACCATTCCGATCTCGTTCTCCTCGACATATTGCTTGATCTCCTGCAATTTGCCGGTTCCGACGAAGGTTACCGAGTTGGGGCCGTCCATTTTTTGCGTAAAACATTTCACAGACTCCACTCCGGCCGTATCAGCCAAAAAGGCCAACTCGTCCAAATATTCTTTGACTTTCTGCTCGTTCTGCAATGGAGTTACCAACCCCACCAAAACAGCTTTTTCAGTTTGTGCTTCACTTATGATAAATTCTTTCATGTTGCAAAGATAATCAATTCAAATATTTTATATATCTTTACGCACAAATTATGAAGTAGTAACCAAAACACATCACTATGAGAAATAATCATATAACGAATCTTGCCCCTGTATGGATCGGGCTTTTTTGCTTACTGACGTGGACCCCTTCTGCACAAACGACATGGACCTCCCCTTCGTCGTGGAAAACGATGGTAAAAGACTCCCTACTCAATCCAATCAGTGAAGACACCTTGCTTATCGAAGGATTTGACGAACGGGAAATTTCTCTTACCAAAAACATTACGGCTAAGGGAAAACATGATTGGTTCTATCCGAAGGAAGAAAATATTCGTGGGGCTTCCGACACAAAAGCTATTCGCCTCTATCCCGGTGCCACGGTAGAAATCGAATTTGATCCGGCACCATTTGACCAAATCACCAGTAATTGGATGATGTTGCTCAACTATGCGGCACAAAATGTAAATAAGGCGGATAAATTTAATTGCACCTATCGAACGATGATATACCCGAGCGAGCTTCCTACTACGGCTGTAAAATATCCGGACACCGACAACCTTTCATTATCGTTTTCCGATATGAAAATTGGGGGAAAGAAAATGATGCCCTATTTCAGAGTGGAGATGCTCCGCGTTTACTATATGCTTTTCACTGTAAACAAAACCAACAAATCGTCTACTAAAGGCTACTATTGTTTTGACAGTCTGATGGTTACAATTGATATTCCTCGTTATACGCAACTGAAGCAACCTGGCGATTGGAACGATCCGGCGAGTTGGTCGCATCTATTCCCGCAGAAAAGGAGGATTGCATTGGTGGAAGGGGAGGTTTCAGTATCGACCATTGCCTCGTGTCGCCAACTGATTATGCACCAACCTGATATCCAAATCACAGGATATGGGGAGCTGACGGCCGATAGTTGCACGGTCATCTATCCGTTTGCCTCGAAAGGAAAGTGGAGTTTCGTCTCGTTCCCGTTCGACATCTACCGCAATGGCATCGACAGTCGCTTCACTTTGGGCGATGCCTCTACAATTACGACTAACCCCAACAATAATATATTATACGTCATGGAGTACGACAGCAGAAAAAGGGCGGAACAAAATGGCTCCGCTCCCTGCTGGCGTAATCTTTCTATCGCCGAAATGCAGGGTGACGGGCCTATCCTTCAGAAAGGGAAAGGCTATCTTTTGGCCATCGACGAGACGGCTGATACGCAGGAGGTTTGCTTCTCTTCCACCATGAATGGCCCATTGAAGTATACACCGGAAGCGAAAATCGTTGTTGATGCAACCGCCTCGCAAGGAAATGATGCCGCCCATAGCGGATGGATCTTGTGCGGAAATCCCTATCCGTCGCAGCTTTCTCTGCAAGACATCGCCAACAATGCTGATTTGGACGGAAATATCTATCTTTATGATGGAGAGACGTATCAAGCTTATCCGATAGGAAGTTCCTACAAGCTGGCACCTTTTTCTGCTTTCTTCGTGAAAGCCAAGAAAAGTACGGAAATGATTCTGAACCAGCAGGAGCACTCCGACGAGACATTACTGCGCTCTTCAGAAATAGCATTCGATGGAGTCCATAACCAACCGAATGTTACTGCCAATGAACTCGGCATGAAAAAATGGCATTATAGAAAGTTCGACAATAAAATTGAGCTGATTGATCTACCTTCGATGGGTCTACTGGAGGTGTATAGCATCACCGGAAAGCGGATGCAAAGCCACGATTTGCGCGTTGGATCGCAAACTGTTTCCTTACCCGACGGAAGGGGTATCTATTTGCTACGGATCGAGGTGGGCGAAAAAGTGGAAGTAATAAAGTACAAAAGATAATGAGTTGGAAGAATAGTAGAGAGACGTATCATACCCAATCTGATACGAAGGGAGGGCAAGGCCGGGTTTTTTTATTCGGCCCACCCTCCTCATTTCTTATTTCTTCACATGTACACGCTGTGTCGGTGCCAAGTTCTCGTTGCGAAGCTTGACTTGCTCTACGACTTGCTCGGCCAACTCGCGAAAGGCAGCCCCCGTGATGCTGTCAGGATTCAACGCCACCGGTTCGCCATTGTCGCCACCTTCGCAAATACTGCGGACGATTGGAATTTGGCCTAGTAGTGGAATTTGCAACTCTTCAGCAAGACGTTTGCAACCTTCCTTGCCAAACAGATAGTATTTGTTTTGCGGCAATTCTGCCGGAGTAAACCAAGACATGTTCTCGATCAGGCCCAATACCGGTACATTCACCTTCTCGCCGGTGAACATACTGATGCCTTTTCGCGCATCAGCCAAGGCAACTTCTTGCGGTGTACTGACCACAACCGCCCCGGTGATGGCCAACGTCTGTACCAATGTCAAATGGATATCGCTGGTTCCCGGTGGCAAATCGATCAAAAAGTAATCCAATTCGCCCCAATTTGCGTCGCCAATCAACTGCTTCAAGGCGTTGCTGGCCATCGCTCCCCGCCACAAAACTGCATCTTCTTTATTGACAAAGAATCCGATCGAGAGCATCTTGACCCCATAATTTTCTGCCGGTTCAATCAATTCACGGCCATCTACCTCTACCATATATGGACGGGCCTCTTCCAAATTGAACATTTTCGGTTGAGACGGCCCAAAGATATCGGCATCCAACAAACCAACTTTGTAACCGGCTTGCGCCAAGGCTACCGCCAAATTTGCTGCCACCGTACTCTTTCCGACACCGCCCTTTCCCGAAGAGACGGCGATGATATTCTTCACTTGTGGCAACAATTTGTCTGGTTCAGGGCGGGCCAGCTGCTTAGCCTTGACAGTAATATTGTTTTTAATGTTCACTTCCGGACTGACATACGTCAAGATGGCTTTCTCAGATGCCTTCACTACCGAACGAATGAACGGATCGTTGGGCTTGTCAAAGATCAACGAGAAGGAAACATTCAGGCCGTCAATGCGGATATTGTCTTCCACCATTCCCATCTCGACAATATCTTTTCCGGTGCCGGGATAGCGCACTGTCTTCAATGCGTCTATAATCAATTGGGGGTATATCGTCATCGTTATTGTTTTTATTACGTTATTTCTTCCATTAATTCACTTGCCCGCCGCCAATGCACTGCGTTTGCTGCGGTTGAAGCTGCGGTAAGCGTCATATTCGATCTCGACATCAGGTTCAATCCACTCCGTTCGTTCTTCGCAAACGAATTGGATGTACTTGATATTCAGCCCACGATCGAGCCATTGTTGCTCATAATAGGTGCGAATCGAAAGAATATTGTCTGCCAAGCCGCAATGATACAGATCATCGGTCGAGACATGTACCGGAAAATGATTCGCGGCTGCCATTTCACATGTATAGGTATACATGAAATTACTGTCTGTTTTCAGATGAATCAATCCATCACCTGCCAAAATCTCACGGTAAAGCTTCATGAAACGGGTGGAAGTCAGTCGTTTATTGACCTTCTTCATCTGAGGATCCGGGAAGGTTATCCAAATTTCAGCCACCTCGCCCGGCGCAAAGAAGTGAGCAATCAACTCAATGCTTGTACGCAAAAAAGCAACATTGCTCATGCCACTTTCCAACGATTCTTTGGCTCCGCTCCACATTCTGGCCCCCTTTATAT
>CAVJQR010000010.1:0-6372 GCA_963651605.1 Agathobaculum sp. | reverse complement strand
CGGCCCAATCCGACGGTATACTCGCCTTTTCCACAACCCAACTCCAATACTATCGGATGATCATTCTTGAAAAATTGCTCGTTCCAATGGCCTCGCATTGGAAACCCCTGCTCTTTCAATACTCCAAATGGATACTGAAACACATGCGGATAGCCCGCCATGTCATCAAACTTCGCTAATTTATTCTTTCCCATGCTGCAAAGATAGTGTAATCTCGAGATAGAACGCAAGAATCTTCACGGCTTCTTCACCAATACTACAAATAAAATCAGTACCTTTGCCCTATAAGATTTATAGAACATAGGAAAGCAATTGATATGACAAGCAATAAAAAACCTTTGATTTTGATTACCAACGACGACGGTTATGCAGCCAAAGGCATCAATGAGCTGACAAAAAGCCTGAAGGGATTAGGCGAAATCGTTGTAGTTGCCCCCGATGGACCTCGTTCAGGAATGGCCAGTGCAATCACTTCTTTGGTGCCCATCAAATACAAATTGATCAAAGAAGAGGAAGATATTCGTGTTTATAAATGTACGGGAACCCCGGTCGACTGTGTCAAATTGGCCATCAACGTGGTCCTTGACCGAACCCCCGATTTGCTTGTATCGGGCATTAACCACGGTGGCAACATGGCTATTTGTGTACATTACTCCGGAACAATGGGAGCCACAGCCGAGGGTTGTGTCTTCGGTGTTCCATCCATCGGCGTGTCATTATTGGATCATCACGAAGATGCAGACTTCTCAGAATGTTGTCGGTTGGGGCGTTTTGTCGTAGAGAAAGTATTGAAAGAAGGACTTCCTCACGGCACTTATCTGAATTTGAACCTTCCGAAAAGAGTACCGGTCAAGGGTTTGAAAATATGTCACCAAGCAGATGGCCGTTGGGTTAACGAATTTAAGGAGAGCGAAAACGGAGGAGGCGATAAAGTTTACTGGCTAACCGGAGACTTTCGCAACGATGATACGATCGAAAACAACGATGTCGCTTGGCTCGACAAGGGATACGCTTCATTGGTCCCTTGCAAGATTGACGTGACAGACTATGCTTATATAGAACATCTGAACGAGTGGAGAATTTAATTTGAACCGACGAAGTATATGAGATACTATATAATAGCGGGCGAGGCTTCGGGCGATCTTCATGCGTCCAACTTGATGCGTGCGCTCAAACTATGCGACAAGGGAGCGGACTTCCGCTATTTCGGCGGAGATTTGATGCAACAGCAGGGGGGCACCTTGGTGAAGCATTATCGCGAAATGGCCTACATGGGTTTTGTTCCCGTACTGATGAATCTGCGGACAATCTTGAACAATATGAAAGTTTGTCAAGAAGATATCCGCAACTATCATCCGGATGTTGTGATTTTGGTCGATTACCCCGGCTTTAACCTGAAGATCGCTAAATTTGTAAAGACGAAGTTGAAATTGCCGGTTCATTATTATATCTCACCCAAAATATGGGCGTGGAAGCAATACCGCATCCATTCTTTCCGCAAATATGTCGATCATATCTACTCGATCCTTCCATTCGAGCAGGAGTTTTTCCATAATCTGCATTACGAAGTGGACTATGTCGGAAATCCATCTGTCGATTCTGTACGTGATTATCTTCAGCAAAAAGCAATAGACAGAGGCGTTTTTCTCCAAATGAATCACATGGAAGATCGTCCGCTTATTGCCCTTCTGCCGGGAAGTCGCCGACAAGAAATTAGAGACAACTTACCATTGATGCTAAAAGTTGCGGCACAACACTCAGAATATGGCCTTGTCATTGCCGGGGCTCCAGGCATCGAGCCCGATTATTATAAACCCTATCTTGGCAACTGTAAGGCGACAATCATCTTCGGGCAAACCTATCCGTTGCTTCAACATAGCCAATTTGCCCTGGTTACTTCCGGAACAGCAACATTGGAAACGGCACTTTTCCGCGTTCCGCAAGTGGTTTGCTATGCTGTAGTTGGCGGAAAGTTGGCCAATTGGGTGTTCAAACATGCATTTCATGTGCCTTATATATCGTTGGTAAACTTGATCCGAGGGAGAGAAGTTGTGCAGGAATTGTTCGGAGGACGGTTTACAGAGGAGGAAGTGGGCCGTGAATTGCATAAATTGATGACCGACAAAACCTACCGGCAATGGATGTTGGACGAATATGATGAGATGATTCGTATATTAGGTGAGCCGGGGGCCGCTACTCATACGGCTCAACTTATCTACAACCGTCTGAATAATTAACACATTTTGGTATCTCCCGATGCAGCAAATCTCCACCTTTCGGCATCTTGCCTTATGAGAGTGGAGTGAATTTAAAAGGCATATTGAACCTTCGCTCAGTATAACTTTTATTTTTATCATTTAGTCAATGGGCGCAAGATATCGGGAGAAACCTTGCGCCTACTTTATTCTCTACAGTAAAACACGCACCTGTTCCAAAACGATATTAACACCTGTCTGAATAAGGACGAAAATCCATGAAAAAATTGGTCGGGTATTTTTTTTAAAAAGGTGCCGAGCTTTTTCTAAAAAATACCCCATGATTTTTCAAAAAGCTCCCCATGTTTTTTCACCCCTCGGCACGGGCTGTTTTTTAGGTGGATGATGATATTATTCAGAGCCTTCCAAACATGTACTGAAAAAATAATCGTTTCGCACATATTGCTGTTCCCATTTTTCCCGTTTCAATACAAAAGCATTCCGAACGGGCAAGGCAATGTGAGAAAATCATGGCGAAAATGTGTGTTTATCGGGCTTCTCTATGACGGTTCATGCAGTTATTTTCAAGATTCTGTGCCTATAATGCGCGGATATGCACTATCTTTGCAAACGGAAATAGTAAAGTTATGGCAGTAAGCACGAATGAACAGCTATTGGAACGGATCGGTACTCCGGCAGATTTACGGAAGCTCCCGGTAGAAGCACTACCTGAAGTTTGCGCCGAGGTGCGGCAATACATCATTGATGTCTTGTCCGAGACTCCCGGCCACTTGGGTGCCAGTTTGGGAACTGTCGAGTTGACGGTGGCTTTGCACTATGTCTTCAATACTCCGTTCGACCGTATCGTGTGGGATGTTGGGCATCAAGCTTATGGACATAAGATATTGACCGGACGAAAAGAAGCATTCAAAACACTTCGTAAACTGCATGGTATCAGCGGATTCCCCAATCCTTCAGAGAGTGAATACGATGCTTTTGTTGCCGGACATGCTTCCAACTCCATCTCTGCCGCTATGGGGATGTCAGTAGCTTCAGCATTAAAGAATGAAGATCGGCATGTCATTGCCGTTATAGGTGACGGAGCAATGACAGGAGGCTTGGCGTTTGAGGGATTAAACAATGCATCAGCCAATCCGAACAACCTGCTTATCATCTTGAACGACAATAATATGGCCATTGATCATAATGTCGGTGGCTTGAGTCAATACTTGGTTGATATCACAACAAGCCAGGCTTATAACAAAATGCGTTACGATGTTTACAAAGGGTTGCGGAAGATCAACCTGATAAACAACGGAAGGCGGGAAAATATTATCCGGTTCAACAACAGTTTGAAGGCATTGTTGACCCAACAACATAATTTATTTGAGGGATTCAGTATTCGATATTTTGGTCCGGTCGACGGTCACAATGTGGAATATTTGGTGAAGGTGCTGAATGATATCAAGGATATGGAAGGCCCTAAGTTGCTGCATATCCGTACGATAAAGGGCAAAGGATTCAAACCGGCGGAAGAGTCGGCAACAGAATGGCACGCTCCGGGCCGATTCAACAAGGAGACGGGCGAGCGAATCGTTGTACACAAACTGAATGAACCTCAGCTTTATCAAGATGTCTTCGGGCATACATTGGTGGAACTGGCCGAGAAAGATGAGCGGATTGTTGGAATTACCCCGGCTATGCCGACAGGCTGTTCGATGACCTACATGATGAAGGCTTTTCCGAAACGGGCTTATGATGTAGGAATTGCCGAAGGCCATGCAGTTACCTTCTCGGCCGGATTGGCAAAAGAGGGAATGATACCATTTTGCAATGTCTACTCTTCGTTCATGCAACGGGCGTACGACATGATTATTCATGACGTGGCATTGCAAAAACTGCACATGGTGATTTGTTTGGACCGCGCCGGCTTAGTCGGAGAAGACGGAGCGACCCACCATGGAGTATTTGATCTGGCGTATCTTCGCCCGATACCCAATTTGATTATATGCTCTCCTTTGAACGAATGGGATTTGCGAAACTTGATGTTCACGGCCTGTTCCGCCAAAGAGGGCACGTTTGTCATCCGCTATCCTCGTGGTAAAGGTGAGAAATCGGATTGGCATAACGAGATGAAACAACTCCCGATTGGAAAAGGCAGAAAGCTGAAAGACGGAAAAGATATAGCAATTGTTTCATTAGGCCCCATTGGCAATGAAGCAGCAAAAGCGATAAAGCAGGCAGAAATAGAAGGTCTTTCAGTGGCACATTATGATATGATCTACTTAAAACCGCTCGACGAAGAACTATTGCACGAGATAGGCAAGAATTTTTCTCGTATCATCACCGTCGAAAATGGGGTAATCAAAGGTGGATTAGGTACAGCCATTTTGGAATTCATGGCCGACAACGGATACACTCCTCGTGTAAAACGAATAGGTGTACCCGATCAGTTTGTCGAACATGGGTCTGTAGATGAACTGTTTAAACTCTGTAAAATGGATGCGGACAGCATCCTTGAAACAATTAGAGAATTGGTAAAAGAATAAAAGAGTCGTATATGAGGATTTTTATAGCGGGAGCCGGTGAAGTCGGAACGCACCTCGCCAAGATGCTATCGCAAGAGAATCATGACATAGTATTGATGGACCCCAAAGCTGAACGAATAAGTTCGATGAGTTCATCAATGGAGGTTATGCCGGTAGTGGGTAACCCCACCTCATTGCGTGATTTGGAAGAGGCCGGTATCCGCAAGTGTGACCTCTTCGTAAGCGTCACTCCTGAAGAAACAGCCAACGTGACAGCTTGTATATTAGCGCATAGTTTTGGCGTACACAAGACGTTTGCCCGAATCAACAATTATGAATATCTCCAGCCGAAGAACAAGGAATTGTTCGAAAAGTTGGGCATCAGCTCGATGATCTACCCCGAGATGTTGGCTGCTCATGAGATCGTTTCTGCTGTAGACAAGCCTTGGACGCGGCAATATTCAGAACTTTTCGGTGGGGCCTTGATTCTTTTGGGCGTAAAGGTCCGGGATAATGCCAAGATCGTCAACAAGAAACTATACGAATTGCTGAGCGATCAGAAATTCTTCCACATCGTTGCCATCAAACGTGGCAATGAAACCATCATTCCCCGAGGCTTCGACCAAATTGAATCCGGAGATATCCTCTTCTTCACCACGACCCGAAACTACATAGAAGACGTCCGTCTGTTGGCAGGGAAGAAGAATCCGGAGGTAAAGAACGTCATCATCATGGGTGGCAGTCGCATCGCGCTCCGCACTTGCCAGTATCTTCCGAACAATATTCGGGTAAAATTGATTGAGGCAGACAAAGAGAAAAGCTATCAGATTGCAGAACGAGTCCCTGGGAATGTATTGATTATTCACGGAGACGGTCGCGATACTGATTTGCTGATGCACGAAGGAATACAAGAAGCCCAAGCATTTATTGCGCTGACGGAAAACTCAAGTACGAACATTCTTTCTTGCTTGGCGGCCAAACGGTTTGGTGTTTACAAGACAGTGGCTAAGATTGAAAATTTAGACTACATACCTTTGGCGGAAAGTATGGACATCGGTACGGCCATTAATAAGAAACTGATTGCCGCCAGCCACATCTATCAATTCCTTTTGGATGCCGATGTTTCGAATGTGAAGTGCCTCACGTTTGCCAATGCCGACGTGGCAGAGTTGGTAGCCCGTCCTAATTCAAAGATAACAAAGAAGCTTGTTCGTGATTTGGGACTTCCGAAAGACATGACGTTGGGTGGACTGATTCGAAACGGAAAGCCGATGATGATCAATGGTAATATGCAAATTCAGGCATACGACCACGTGGTGGTTTTCTGCTTGGATACGGCTATCCGTAAGCTGGAAGATTACTTTAACTAAAAATCGTTTCGGAACATGAAGATGTTGAATATACGTTTCATCTTTAAGATGCTTGGACTGATGTTCATGATCGAGACGGTTTTCTTGCTGATAGCCTTGATCGTAGCCATTTTCTACCGGGGCGATGACGTACCGGCCTTTGGCATTTCAAGCGGAATCCTATTCGTGACAGGACTATTGTTTTTCCTCGTCGGTATGAGAGCTAACGAGCATTCGGCCGGAAGGCGGGAGGGGATGCTGGTGGTTACCCTTACCTGGAGTTTGCTTTCCCTCTTTGGT
>CAVJQR010000009.1:0-29511 GCA_963651605.1 Agathobaculum sp. | reverse complement strand
AACTGCAGTTCACTCGGGAGAAAACTGGAGTTCATTCGGGGGAAAACTGCAGTTTTGTACGGAGAAACTTTTTCAAAACAGAGATGTTTTTCAGGAGAGATGCAGCATCTTTTCCTCTTCTCTTGGATAATTTATGCCTGCACCTCTTCGAAATCCGTATCTTCTGCCGACTTGCGCCAATTCTCGATATGCTTCTTGTAAGCTTCCAAATCCTTTACTTTCTGTTCAAGTCCCTTTATCTCGTTGTTGCGTTCCTCTATCTTTTGGCACAATTCAAGATAAGAAGGGGCGTAGTTTTGAAAGTATTGTTCGTCGGAGGAAAGCTTGTTTAGAATATTTGCTGCTTTCATGTTTACGGCATTGACAAGTTCTTGCTTCAGTTTATTCAGCTTCTTTTGGTCTTTATGTCTTTTATACCAATTCCATCCTTCAAACGCTACAGTGAGAATGACCAACCCTTTGGTTAATGTTTTGCCAAGTTTGACTGCTCCCCATGGTTTGAATTTGTAATTTTTAGCAACGAGATCGCGTACGGTTTTTACATTTTCCCCTGAGATTTTCACCCCTTTGAGAGAGCCGATGCCCGACGTTACGGCTTGTTCTATTAAACTGTCTTGCTTGGCGAACTTGTTGTCAAACTTCACCGATGCTATTTGTATGGCACTTGAATTGGCTCCGCAGCATTGTTCGACGGCTGTGTTCAGCATCGAGTCTAAGACATAAAATGTCACTTCGCCGTTTTGCTCTCCGATTTGACTCGATATCACTTCGCCGATTGTTTCCAAAGAAGCACTGTTGATGTCTCGGATGGCTTCGTTTTTGATCTCGTTGACAGCTTGCAGAAGCTCGCTTTTGGATGAAATCAGCTCCCGCTTCAACTGCCGTTGTTCTTCTTGCAATTCAGGAACATCGCGCTGTATCTTGGCAATCGCTTTCGTTACCGGCTTGGTTGTCTCTTCGATGGCCCCCTCGATGCTATCGACCACGTCCAAAACCGCTGTGCCGGTTGTCGATTTTGCCAACGCCTTGCTGTCGCAATTGTTGACAACCGCATTCACACAATTCCGCAAGTCTTTGATGTGGGAGCGTTCATAATAGTTCTCTATTTTCGAAAACCAATGCTCCAATCCTTTCCCTTTCGGGTCGGCTGCAATGCAGACAATGTGCAAACGACGCTCTTCTTCGGGGGTTAAGTTGATGGTCGTGCGCAATCGGGAGACGATATACTCTTTCTTTATTTGGCTCCCGCGGCTGAAATCCTCTTCGTCCAACAGATCATAGCCCGCTTCGTCCATTTTGTTGATGACGAAAATAGTGTTGTCCAATTTGTTGTAATCGCGCATAATTCGGCTGATGAGCTCGGCATGGCTCTCTTTCAGAGGCGTAACGGCCCCGCAAATGTAAATGATAATGTGGGCCTCCGAGATATAACGCTCCGTGATTTGGGAGAAAGCTACGTTCTTTCCGTTGATTTCTTTCTCTTTTGTGCCGAAAAGTCCCGGGGTATCGACTATTTTAAAGCCTTTTTTTAAGTCTTTGGGGCGATAGATGGTCAGCTCGTCGGACGATTCGTCGTTGTCTATTTTCATGTTGCTTTCCAAACGTCCTAACAAGCCGGCGATGGCACTGGTCTTTCCATCCGAAAACCTTCCTAACAACACCACGCTGATGTCGCCATCTTCGTTCATCATGCGCTCAACTTTCTCGATATATTCCGATAATTCAGGGATATACTTTTGGCCTTCGACGAGAACGTTCTTCAATCCGGCCAGTTTCTGTAACTTTCGACTTACAATATTAAATTCTTCCATATTGTTTGTTCTTTAATTGTTTGACAAAATTCTTGATATCATCATCGAAACTATCGAGCGTATCTTTCAGCTCGTTGATGTTACTTAATTCGGTATTGATGGATGTTTCCAACGAATGCTTCTGACGATTGATATTGTTGATCGTGGGTTGTAGGCTCTGATAAATCTGACTTTTGGCGTTTGCCTTGGCTGTTCCAATGGTTTTAGATACCTCTTCCTTGGCTTTTGCTTTTTTGTCGCTTCCACCGAAGGCGTATTTTATCACTCCAGCGATGCCCCCAATAAATCCACCTACTGTAGATCCTATAAGCGGAATGAAAGAACCTAAAGCTGCACCAGTAGCTGCTCCTTCAATTATAGAAGACGCTCCACGGCCTACGTCACCCCATGTTATGTCCAGTTTGCTAAAAGCATTGGCGAAATTGTCGCTATTACTCGTAGAAATATTGCGGTTAAGTTGCATGGAATGTAGGATGATTCCATCCAATTCTTTGATTTTTCGGGTGGCTGTTGTTTGGATATTTTTCAGTTCGGAGCGAACAATATTGCTGATGTTGTTTTGCATTTGAGAAATGACCCGATTCTGTAAGGCATTGGCTTGCGATTTTATATTGTCGCCCCCTCCATCAATCAGATTGTACATCGATTGTTTCAGTTGACTGAATGAGCCATCGACGGAACGATAGCACTTATTGATGATGTTGTTTCCTGCCGAACCGAGCAAATTGTTGCAGACGGATTGCTTGACACTTCTCAATCCGTTGTTTAGTTGCTCCAACAGTTGCTCTGCTTCATGCATGGATCCTACGATGTCGTTGTCAATCTTATTGCTCAATGAAATCAGCTTTTGCTTGTTCGCTTCGATGATTTCCGGCTTGAAGTTGGCCGCTTTTTGCTGAACCAAGTTGATGAGTGTCTGAAATTGACTGAACTGCAAAATCTTATCTGCCGAACCGCCAAAATAGCTTAGCAGTTTTTTTTGCGTCTTGATGAGGTTGTCTCGTTTAGAAGAAAAAGAGGCTTTTGCCGACATTGCAAGCAATGCCTGGAGAGTGATATGACCGCCATATACATCTCCAAGAATCTCTTTGAACGTAGAGCGGATAAGGCTTTCTGCTTTTTGAGTGCCGGGTGTTAAAAGTGTTTCGCGTTCTTCTTCTTCATCATAATGACTTGCATCATTGCGTACATTATATATAGAGTAAACCTTCACCCAATCCCCCAAATATTTCTTGATTTTCTCGGCGGTGGCCCTATCCGGTTTGGTGTTTTGCCCATGAACATAGAAAACACAATGTGCTTTGTGGAGCGCGGTTTTTATGGTATCTTTGAATTCATCCTCGTTTCCTTCGATACCGGGCACGTCGATCAATGTAAACGGAACGCCCGCAATGGAAAGTTTATATTCGGCGTATGTCTTGGTGAAGTCATTTAGTCCTTCCCCCACAATGAGCCCGTCTTCTTTTTTTCGATTGGGGTCGAACAAGATTCGGAAGGTCTCAATGATCGTACTCTTGCCGGCATTAGTCTCGCCGAAGAAGGCAATGACGAGATTGTCCCATGTCGTATTTTTCAAAGCTGAGGACAACTCCTGTTTAGCTTCCGTGATTTGTTGCTCCAAAGCTTTGGCAACGGTCTCTTTTACGATGTCGAATTGGGTATTGACTCCTTGCAAATTATTGACAGCATCGGTCGTGTCCTTCAAAATTTGCTGCAACTTTTGGTAAGCCTTTTCTATATCTTTTTGAGAAGAAAGAGTTTGATAATCCGTTTTGTCGTCTTGTATACCGTTGTTTTTCAGGAGGTTATTACCCCCCCGTACGGAATTTTGATTAAAATTGTTCATGGCATATCATTTTAAATTAATAATTCTGTTGTTTCACTATTCATCCTTCACACCATTGCCGGTGGTGATCGTATTAGATGTTGGAGGCTAAGATATACAAAATTTTGATACAATGAAAGGATTGTCCCACTTTATAGCGGATTTGTATGCCAAATGTAATAAGAGAGAACGAAAGAGGAGCAAAAGAGAGTACAACGGCTTTGGAAATAACGTTCTTTACCCCATAAAAAAGCTCGGGATGATTTTTTGAAAAGCTCCCGAGCTTTTTCTATTTTCATGCCGACCTTTTTTTGAAAAGCCCCCGACCTTTTTTTCTGCTTTAGAAATCGATGATGAGACGGGCATTGATCTGTCGTCCGGTCAGGTAGTTAGGAATAGCGAATTGGTTTTGATCGGCTCGCGTAATCCAGTAGTAGGAGTTGACATTCTTCATGTCCATCAAGTTGAAAACATCCACCCCCAACCAAATACTTTTGATATATCGCAAGAAAGTGCGGTTGCGAATGACATCCTCTTTCGAGACCAACTCGTACGAGAGACCGATGTCGATACGTTTGTAAGCCGGCGTGCGGAAGAAGCCATCTTCATATCCTTTGTTGGGGATCGTGACGGGAAGCCCACCGGACAGGACACCTTTCAGATTCAGCTTGACACGTTCGTAGCCGGGGAAGTAGTCTTGAAAGAAAAGGCTCAGGTTATACCCCGGGCTGTTGGGTAGGGGAGCCTTTGTCGTTTCGCGGATTGTCTGCTCCGATTTCATCAACGAAAGGCTGATCCATGAGTCGGTGCCCGGAACAAACTCTCCGAAGAATTTAAGATCGACCCCCATGGCATACCCTTTTGCGCAGTTCTCGCCATAATAACGCACCTTCACATTGTCGACCGTGTAAGGAATCAGGTTGTCCAACTTCTTGTAATAGAGTTCGGTTGTCAGCTTGAAGTTACGGCCCGATGCCCGAAAGGTATAGTCGCCTCCCGCAATGATATGGATAGAGCGCTGTGATTTGAGCTGATCGTTCAGCTCCACGTAATCATTCCCGTACTCGTCTGTCTTGATCAAGCGCAACTCTTTGTAGAAAGGTGACTGATAATAGAGGCCGGATGCCACACGAAATGTCAGTTGCTGGTTGAAATTGGGTATGAATCCGAGCGAGACACGCGGACTGAAGATGAACTCTTTGTTATAACTCCAATAGCTTCCGCGCACA
This sequence comes from Agathobaculum sp., assembly GCA_963651605.1. Taxonomy (GTDB): domain Bacteria; phylum Bacteroidota; class Bacteroidia; order Bacteroidales; family Tannerellaceae; genus Parabacteroides. The sequence goes on along the minus strand of CAVJQR010000009.1, from coordinate 24,646 downwards.
CCGCCCACAATCGTGAAGAGTCCCTGCTCGGTGCGGAATTTGAAAGCATCCTGCAAATAGGCCGAGAGGCGGGTGCTCTCCAGCTTGTTTTTCGAATAGAGGTTGGAGATCAAGTTGACGCCTTGGCCGGTATAAGGCAGCGAATAGCCGGACGAGTCGCGCTTTTCCCACTCGATGATCTTGTCGTTGATGCGCTCCTGCTGCACTTGCAAGCCCCACCGCAGGGTGTTGTTCCACAAACGGGCGGTGCCATAGTGCCCGATGTTCATGATGTTTGAGTGCAATCGGTTGCGGGCATGCTCCTGATAGCGGCCTACCGACATGGCAGAGCTGCCGGCATCCAATCCGCTGTTACTGTCTGTTCCGTCGCTAAGCCAGTATTCGCCCATGATGTCATAGCGCTCTTCCTCCTGACTATCGAAGGCAGAAGCCTGGATTCCTACCTCGATGTCTGTCTTGGGTTTGTAGGCCAATGTCAATGCACCAAAGAGGGTTTGGAAGCGGTCGTTCTCGTTGCTGTTCGGAAAGTATACCGTGAACTTCTGCGTGTTGTTCATCGTTCCGAAGCTTGTTTCCCGACTATGGGGCGTGAAACGGTAGGTATTGATGGCGGCATTCCCCAAGAATGTAGCCTCCCACTTGGGCGAAAATTGGTATGTCATATAGGTTTGCGCATCCATGAAGCGAGGGTCGTACTCTGCATCTGTATCCATTGTCCCCAAAAGCGACTTGCCGCTCTTGTAGCGGAAGCCTGTCACCTGAGTGAACTTTCCCGTCGAACTGCCGACAGAGACATTGCCTCCCAACAGACTGGCGGAGGCACTTCCTTCGAACAGTTTCGGCTTTTTGTAGCGTACATCCAATACGGAACTCATCTTGTCGCCATAACGGGCTTCGAATCCACCGGCCGAGAAGTTGACTTCCTCCGTCAGATCGGGGTTGACAAAGCTCAATCCTTCCTGTTGGCCGGAGCGAATCAGCAAAGGGCGGAACACTTCGATACCGTTTACATAGACAATATTTTCATCGTAACTACCTCCGCGGACAGAATACTGCGAGCTCAATTCATTGTTGGAGGATACGCCGGCAAACGTCACCACCAAGCTTTCGATGCTACCTCCCGAGGGGTCGGGCAACAGCTTCACTTTGTCGGCTTGCATCGTCTCCATGGTCGAGGTCTGTTTGCGGATGGCCGTCACGGAGAAGTCGCCCAAATCGATCGACGAATAGTTCATCTGCACGTTCAACCGCATGTCGCCTTGCAGCATCGGTACGATACGTTGCGCCTTATTGTATCCAATGCATGAGTAGAGGAAGGTGACGGAGTCGCCCGTGGCTACGTTCAATGAATAGAATCCTTTCTCGTTTGTCATCGTTCCGTTTAAGGTGTTCTTTACAAGAACGTTGACCAGCTCCAGAGGGTTGCCGTCTGCATCGCGGACATACCCTGTTACTTGCACACGCTTTTGGGCAAACAGCGGAAGAGAAAATATAATGAACAGCCAACAGGCTAAGGTTCGAATGATCATATTGACAATGATATTATACTTTTTAATGATTATAAAACTACATTATTCTAACGTCGAAAAAGGAGAAAGCGTATAAGAGCCTGTTTAAAATTTTATTCCTATCTTTGTCCAAAATGTAGTTTTTCTTTGCAAAGATAGAAATAAAATGAAAAATTTTGCATCGTTAATAACGAATAGAAGAAGCACCCGGAAGTTTACCGATCAGTTACTGAGTCCGGAACAGGTGGCGGCCATTTTAAAATCAGCTCTCATGGCTCCCGCTTCAAAGCGGAAGAATCCGTGGCAGTTTGTGGTGGTGGAAGAGAAAGAAATGTTGCAGAAACTGTCGCTTTGCAAGCCACACGGAGCCGCATTCCTTGAAGGTTGCGCCCTGGCAGTGGTGGTTTTGGCCAATGTGATGGAGAGCGACGTGTGGATTGAAGACGCTTCTATCGCTTCGATCTTCATGCAATTGCAGGCGGAAGACCTGGGGTTGGGCAGCTGCTGGTGTCAGATTCGTAACAGACAGACGGAAAACGAAGAGGATGCTTCGCAATACATTCGCGGATTGTTGGATATCCCTTACCAGTTGGAGGTGTTGTCTGTCATCGGATTCGGCTATAAAGAGAAGCCCAATAAGCCATTCGACGAGTCTCGTCTCCAATGGGAGAAGATTCATTTGGGCAAGTATCAGCTGCCCGAACCGAATGAAGGAGGAGCCGAATGAGGGTAGTTATGATAGGAGCCGGCAATCTGGCCACGCACCTGTCGTTGGCTTTGAACCGATTGCCGGACATGGAAATCGTACAGGTATACAGCCGGACGAGAGCACATGCCGAAGAGCTGGCCGGCCGTTTGTCGTGCTTGTCGACAGACGATCCGACTGCCGTCCGCCCGGATGCCGACTTGTACATCTTTTCGCTGAAGGATAGTGCGCTGGAGCAGATCATTGCTTCCATTCCGAAGAACGAAGGATTGTGGATCCATACGGCGGGAAGCGTGCCGATGGAGGTATTCAACGGATATACAACCCGTTACGGTGTGCTCTATCCTATGCAGACTTTCTCTAAACAGCGGGCAGTCGATTTCTCGGTGATCCCTCTCTTCATCGAGTGGAAGCGGGAAGAGGACAAAATCTTGCTGGAGGGTTTGGCGCATCAATTGTCGGAACGTGTGCGATTCCTCTCGTCGGAGGCGCGCCGATCATTGCACCTTGCCGCCGTTTTCGCCTGCAACTTTACCAATCACATGTATGCCTTGGCGGGCCAATTGCTGGAGAAAGAGAATATTCCGGCCGATGTTTTGCTCCCATTGATTGACGAAACAGCCGCAAAGGTTCATGATTTGCCCGCTATCCAAGCACAAACAGGGCCGGCCGTGCGATACGATGAGAATGTCATTCGGAAGCATTTGGATCTGTTGTCGGACGATTCGAACCTACAAGCAATCTATCAGTTGCTAAGTCAAAGTATTCACCAAAGTGCAAAGAGATGAGTAGTATCAATTATGATTTGAAGAAGATAAAAGCTTTTGTGTTTGATGTGGACGGAGTCCTCTCACGAGATGTTGTTTCGTTGCATCCGAACGGCGATCCGATGCGGACCGTCAATATCAAAGACGGGTATGCCCTTCAATTAGCAGTGAAGCTCGGGTATGAGGTGGCGATCATCACCGGCGGCTATACTGAAGCCGTTCGCTTGCGTTATTCCCGTTTGGGTATCAACCACATCTACATGAGGAGTGCCGTCAAGATACACGATTATCACGACTTTCTGCAGAAAACGGGTGTACAGGCCGAGGAAGTTATCTATTGTGGGGATGATATTCCCGACTATGATGTGATGCGTGAGGCGGGACTACCCGTAGCACCGGCCGATGCTGCTCCTGAAATTAAAGCGATCGCCCGCTATATCTCCCGCTTTAATGGCGGTGACGGTATCGCAAGGGACGTGATTGAACAGACGCTGAAGGCGCAAGGCCGCTGGATGCAAGGCGAAGCTTTTGGTTGGTAATAGTGTAAATAAGAATAAATCCTATGCTTAAAAATTATCATATTCTGTTAGGATCCAACTCGCCCCGCCGCAGAGAGTTGTTGGCCGGATTGGATCTCGATTTTGAAGTGTGCGTGATCCCCGGATTGAAGGAGGAGTATCCTGCCGGGTTGGCTCCCGAAGAGATTCCCGTGTTCTTGGCTAAATTGAAGGCGAATGCCTATCTTTCTTCCTTGAAAGAGGATAGCTTGCTGATCACCGCCGACACGATTGTTTGGAACCGTCAGCAAGTGATCGGCAAACCCAAAGATCGTGCGGAGGCCATTGCGATGTTACAGCAATTGTCGGGCCACGAGCATCAGGTGGTAACGGGCGTATGCTTGTCGACAATCGAGAAGCAGAAAGCGTTTTCGGTCACCTCGACCGTCCGTTTTGCTCCCCTGACGGATGACGAAATCATCTATTATGTAGACAAATACAAACCGTTCGACAAGGCAGGATCGTATGGCATTCAGGAATGGATCGGCTATGTCGGAGTGGAAAGTATAACGGGTAGCTTTTATAATGTGATGGGGCTTCCCGTACAACGTTTGTATCAAGAATTGAAAAACTTCTAATTCCTATATCAAACATGGAAGAGATAATGAATCGGACTGTGCTGCCTGCCGAGTGGGCTCCGCAGAGTGCCATCCAACTGACATGGCCCCACGAAGAGACGGACTGGGCACCTATCCTCGATGAGGTGGTGGCTTGTTTCGTGGCTATCGCGAAAGAGGTGATGAAACGCGAGCATCTGCTGATCGTATGTCGCGATGCCGATACGGTAAGGGCGCAATTGGGCGAGTCGGATGAACGGCAAGTGACCTTCGTCGAGATGGATACAAACGATACATGGGCCCGTGATCATGGCGGCATTTCCGTCATGGATGGTTCGCAACGTATCGTATATGATTTTGTTTTCAACGGATGGGGCATGAAATTTGCCGCCAACAAGGACAATCTGATCACGAGAACAGTGGCCCAAAACGGCATCTTTGCAGAAGATGTACAGGTAGTTAATATGGCTCCCTATGTATTGGAGGGCGGAAGTATCGAATCGGACGGAAAAGGAACCCTGATGACGACGGCCGAATGTCTGCTTTCTCTCAACCGAAACGAGTATCTTCAGCGTGAAGAGATCGAGCACTATCTGAAAGATGTGTTCGGGTTGAAGCGTGTTCTTTGGATAGAAAGCGGCTATTTGGCTGGAGACGATACGGATAGCCACGTCGATACATTGGCCCGTTTCTGCGACGAACATACCATTGCTTATGTGCAATGTACCGATCCGACAGACGAACATTTTGCCGAATTGCAGCAGATGGAGAAAGAGATTCAAGCCTTCCGCCGGGAAACGGGCGAGCCTTATCGGTTGATTGCCTTGCCGATGGCCGACGAAGTAGTGTGGAACGGCGAACGTCTTCCGGCTACGTATGCCAATTTCCTGATTATGAACGGGGCTGTTCTGTTGCCGTTTTACAACTCGCCGAAGGATGAAGCAGCCCGCAAGGCTCTGCAAGAGGCATTCCCTGATCGGGAGGTTGTCGGCATCAACTGTTTACCATTAATCAAACAACACGGGTCGTTGCATTGCGTTACGATGCAGTATCCGGCCGGTTTTATAGCATAAAGATATGAAAATTGGATTAGTTCAACAAAAAAATAGTGCAGACATAGCGGCTAACGTGGCTCGGTTGCAAGCAAATATCCGCAAAGCTGCCGAGATGGGTGCCGAGTTGGTCGTTTTGCAGGAGCTCCACAACGGACTTTATTTTTGCCAAACGGAAGACACGACCGTGTTCGATCAGGCAGAACCTATCCCCGGTCCGTCGACAGAGTCGTTCGGAGCATTGGCCAAAGAGTTGGGAATTGTGTTGGTATTGTCGCTGTTCGAACGGCGGGCTGCCGGATTGTATCACAACACGGCGGTAGTCATTGAGCGGGATGGCTCGATCGCAGGGAAGTATCGCAAGATGCATATCCCGGACGACCCCGCCTATTACGAGAAATTCTACTTCACCCCCGGCGATTTGGGCTTCGAGCCGATTGACACCTCGGTGGGACGTCTCGGCGTGATGGTGTGTTGGGATCAGTGGTATCCTGAGGCAGCTCGTTTGATGGCTATGCGAGGAGCGGAAATTTTGATCTATCCGACGGCCATCGGGTGGGAGAGTTCCGATTCCGCTGATGAGCAGCAACGGCAGCGCGAAGCGTGGATCACCGTACAAAGGGGCCATGCCGTGGCGAATGGGTTGCCCGTGGTGGCTGTCAATCGTACCGGCTATGAGCCTGATCCTTCCGAGCAGACCGGCGGTATCACGTTTTGGGGAAGCAGTTTCGTGGCGGGTCCGCAGGGAGAACTGCTCGCTTCTCTTCCGACTGATCGTGTCGATGTACGGGTAGTTGACGTCGATATGCAACGATGTGAGTCAGTTCGTCGTTGGTGGCCCTTCTTCCGTGATCGCCGCATCGAGGCATACGGAGGCTTGACACAGCGTTTTCTGAAAGGGTAGTGAAGAGCTTCTGAAAAGAAGCTTGGCATAAAAAAGAAGATAGCTCGGGAGTTTTGTGGGAGTTTCTGCGGAGAAAACTATAGTTTATTCGGGAGAAAACTCGAGTTCGGTCGGCATAAAACTGCAGTTCTATGCCGAGAAACTTTTTCAGAACTCCCGAGCTTTGTTTTGGGGGGTGGGGAAGGATTATCCTCCCCCTCCTCTCATTTTCTGTCGACCCCCAGTGAATGTTTGATGGCTTTGCGGATGACTTTGGCATCGTCTTTGTTCTCTTTCAGCAAAGAGAGGATGAATTCGATGTAGTTCTCCTTCGAGCTGATGCCACAATATTGGCAGACGCGGCTTTGTGGAAGCATTCCTTTCTGATTGTAGACCCGAAGGATGAGCGCATAGTTTTGCGTCTCGATATACGATTCGAAGCGGCTGCGGATCTTTTGATAGATCTCTTGGACAGGAACCCGCTCTTGAATCTCTTCGACATGCTCACTGAGTTGCTGCAACGAGTGGATCTTGTAGTTCAAAGCCATCTCCAACCGTTTCTTTACCTGGTGTTTGGCATGGAGGATCACCTGCTCTTCCAAGTCGTTTTTGAAGAGTTGGATGACATTCCTCTTGACGGTGGCAAACACTTCGTTGCTGTTTTTCATCAGTCGCTTGGCTACTGTCTTGATGACATCCTCCAGCATCAGGAGGTTTTCCACCTCGGCTACGTCCGGCACAAAGATATGTTGCTCGTTGAGGTAGGCGATTTCCTTGTCTGTGCGCCGATCACGGTCGACGATGCCGAAGCTTTCGAGCATGTGGAACTCCTTCACTTGGTTGAAAGCCTTGGCTGTTTCTATCACTTTTTGGCAGCCCCCCATCGGTTTGACCATATATTGTGGGAAGACGAGCGAGTAGAGACGGTTGTCTATACTGTTCGTTTCCGTTCCTTCGATAAACAGAATCGGCTTGCGGTTGCCCAATACTTCGAGATAAAGCTCCTCCGGCAAGCTCTTGTTGCTCTCGATCAGTTCATAATCCCAATAGCCTTGATCCGTATCGCATGCCTTGATCCACAGCCGTTTGCACCTTCTTCGGGAGAGAGCGAAGTCAATGTCGTGCGTAAGGTAGACGAACGTGCAGTCGGGGCGTAGCTGCTCGATGCGGTCCCAAAACGTATTTTTGATGGAGGCGTGCAGTAATGTTTCCGGCCCTTCGATGATAAGCAATCCCTCAGAAGGAGCAGAAAGGACGGCACCGGTCCAGTAGAAAACCAACTTTTCGCTGTCGCTCATACGGTTGGCTGTATAGGGTTTGCCCCGATGGGAGGAGGAGGTTACCTCGATGAAGCCCGATTTGCGCACCCAACGATTGTGCGGAAACATCTCTTCCCATATACATTGGATCAGATCCAACTTCGAGAGGGGCGGTTGCAATCCCTTCTCTTTTTTGCACGATTCCTTGAAATTGACCGCCTCTTCGAACTCTTCCTGCTGCAATTGGATGATCAATTTTTCGTATTCTGTGATATGAGGGATAGACATTCGTTCTTGAAGGAGCGTTTGCAGTTGGAGCCAACTTTCGGTATTCTTTTGAGATTCGGGGATGTAATTGATGAACAATGCATGCAACCCGGCGAGGATCACGGCCTTGTTGGGGTAACGGCGTGCAAGTTCTTTGCCGAAAGAACTCTTTCCGATGCCGTTCGTGCCGATGACAACGAGGCGTGAAGTGGTAATATGTGTTTCTTTATGGTTACTATTTTGAGGCAAAACTAATTCCATAGGCTATGAATTGAGTTAAATTATCGTCGATTACAAATTTATTATAATATTTTGATTCTCTATTCAAAAATAGTACTAACTTTGGGCAATCAAACCATGAAATTATAACATATTATACATATTACCAGAGATATGGACACGAAAATTCAAGAATTGACAGACAAAATCTTCAAAGACGGTGTCGAGAAAGGTAACCAAGAGGCTGCCCGCATCATTGCAGAAGCAGAAAAGACCAAGAAGAATTTGTTGACGGAAGCAGAACTGAAAGCCAAAGAAATAGTGGCTGCTGCTGAAAAACAGGCTTCGGAATTGAAAAAGAATACCGAATCCGAGTTGAAACTGTTTGCATCTCAATCGGTTGAAGCCTTGAAAAGTGAGGTAATCAACATGATTACCGGCGAAGTCGTAAAGAGTAATATCCAAGCCTCGGCTACTGATCCTGCTTTTATGCAAAAAGTAATCTTGACTTTGGTGGAAAATTGGCCGAAAGAAGAGGCATTGACAATCCAAACAGCCGATGCTGCTTCTCTCAAGAACTATTTCTTGTCGAACGCAAAAGACTTGCTCAACAAAGGAGTGAAGATCGAACAGGTGAACGGCAAGAAGACCTCTTTCTCTGTGATTCCTGCCGACGGATCCTATAAGATCTCATTCGGCGAGGATGAATTTATCGAATTCTTCAAAGAGTTCTTGCGCCCTCAGTTGGTAGAAGCACTGTTCTAAATACCATATGCTATGAGTAAATACTATTGCTTGATAGCAGGACTTCCGCATATAGCCTTGGAGGATACCAAGCTGACTTACTCGGTGGCCACTTTCCGTCAGGAGCTTGCTCCGGTGTTGACGGCCAAGGACAAGCAGTTGGTGGACCTCTTCTTCCTGAAATTCGACAACAACAATCTGTTGGCTTATCTGAAGGGTGACGAAAGCAAATGGGATGCGCGCGGATCGTTCACAGCCGACGATTATGCAGCCGCTGTCGCTCTCTTCCAAAAAGTGGAAGAAGAGGAGGGTCCCTTTGTCATCGGAATCTATACCGACACCCTCGGCTTGCTGAAGAAGAGAGCAAAAGAGGTGGCCAAGAAAACGCACCTCCCGCAATATGTGGCTGATTTTTTGACAGAGTATGTGGCCGGTCAGGCGGAAGAAGAGAAAAACGACAGCGTCTCTTGGGAAGATCGATTGTCGGCCCTCTACTACGCTTATGCTATGAACAACAAGAACAAGTTTGCGGCAGATTGGTTCGAACTGAACTTGAACATCAACAATATGCTGACGGCCATCACTTGTCAGAAGCATAAGTTGGATAAAAACGAGTACATTGTAGGCGACAACAAAGTAGCTGAAGCGTTGCGCCTGTATGGTGTACGTGATATGGAGCTGGCAGATGAGATCAATTACCTCTCCACCTTACAGCAGATTGCCGAAGAGCCCGATCTGATGGCTCGAGAGAAAAAGGTGGATTTGTTGAAATGGCAGTGGCTCGAAGACTGCACCTTCTTCAAAGTGTTTGATATAGAAAGCGTTTTTGCCTATCTGCTCAAGATCGACATGTTGGAGCGTTGGGTAACCCTCGATAAGGCGGCTGGCGAGAAAACCTTCCGCGAGATTGTCGGAGAAATGAAGAAAGGCAGCGAGTTTGCCTTGAATGAGTTTAAAAGAAATAACGAAAAATAATTATGGCAACAAAAGGAACTGTGAGAGGAATCGTCTCCAATTTGGTTACCGTTGAGGTAGACGGACCGGTTTCTCAAAATGAAATCTGTTACATTTCGGTAGGAGGCGTCCGCCTGATGTCCGAAGTCATCAAAGTAATAGGTAAGAATGCCTTTGTTCAGGTATTTGAAAGCACACGCGGTATGCGCGTGGGCGACACGGCAGAGTTCGAAGGCCACATGCTCGAGGTTACATTGGGACCCGGCATGTTGTCGCGCAATTATGATGGTCTTCAGAACGACTTGGATAAGATGAAAGGAGTCTTCTTGAAACGAGGCGAGTATACTTTCCCGTTGGATGAAGAAAAGAAGTGGGCTTTCAAACCATTGGCAAAGGCAGGTGACGAAGTTGTTGCCGGATCGTGGTTGGGCGAAGTGGATGAAAACTCGCAACCCCACCGCATCATGGTGCCCTTCTCTTTTAAAGGAACCTACACCGTCAAGCAAGTGACCGAGGCAGGTGAATATACGATCAACGATACGATGGCCGTCCTGACCGATGCCGATGGCAACGAAGTGAAGGTGACCATGGTACAAAAATGGCCGGTAAAGAAAGCCATCAAGTGTTATAAGGTCAAACCTCGTCCTTTCAAATTGTTGGAAACAGGCGTTCGTACGATTGATACTGTCAACCCGATTGTAGAAGGTGGTACCGGATTTATCCCGGGACCGTTCGGTACCGGTAAGACCGTGTTGCAGCATGCCATCTCCAAACAGGCAGAAGCTGACATCGTGATCATTGCAGCCTGCGGTGAGCGTGCGAACGAGGTTGTGGAAGTCTTCACTGAGTTCCCTGAGTTGGTCGACCCTCATACGGGTAGAAAGTTGATGGAACGAACGATCATCATTGCCAACACCTCCAACATGCCGGTGGCAGCCCGCGAAGCATCCGTCTATACGGCCATGACCATTGCCGAGTACTACCGAAGCATGGGTTTGAAAGTGTTGTTGATGGCCGACTCCACTTCGCGTTGGGCGCAAGCATTGCGTGAGATGTCCAACCGCTTGGAAGAGTTGCCGGGACCGGATGCCTTCCCGATGGACTTGTCCGCTATCATTGCCAACTTCTATGCGCGCGCCGGCTATGTAGAGCTCAACAACGGCGCAACAGGATCCGTTACCTTTATCGGTACTGTATCACCAGCCGGTGGTAACTTGAAAGAGCCGGTGACGGAGAACACGAAGAAGGTTGCCCGTTGTTTCTATGCCTTGGAACAGGAGCGTGCCGACCGCAAGCGTTATCCGGCAGTCAACCCGATCGAAAGTTATTCGAAATACTTGGAATATCCCGAGTTTCAAGAATATATTGCCAAACACATCTCTCCGGAATGGATCGACAAGGTGAACGAAGTCAAGACCCGTATGTTGCGAGGCAAGGAGATTGCCGAGCAAATCAATATCTTGGGCGACGATGGCGTTCCGGTTGATTATCACGTAACGTTCTGGAAGTCTGAGTTGATTGACTTCGTGATTCTGCAGCAAGATGCATTCGATGCTGTCGATTCTGTTACTCCATTGGTACGTCAGGAGTTCATGTTGGACAAGGTCGTGTCCATCTGTCGTACAGATTTCAAGTTCGAGACCTTCCTCGAAGTGATGGATTATTTCAAGAAGATGATCAACCTCTTCAAGCAGATGAACTATTCAACCTACGAAAGCGAGCAATTCCAGCGGTTCAATGCTGAGTTGGATGCATTGTTAAAGGAAAGAACGAAATAATAGAAAGTAGTATGGCAACAAAAGCATTTCAGAAAATATATACAAAGATTACCCAAATCACGAAAGCTACCTGCTCATTGAAGGCGACTGGTGTAGGGTATGACGAGTTGGCTTCCGTCGATGGTAAGTTGGCTCAGGTGGTAAAGATTGTGGGCGACGAGGTGACCCTTCAGGTATTCTCCGGTACGGACGATATCCGTACGAATGCCGAAGTCGTGTTCATGGGCAAGGCCCCGTCGTTGAAAGTGGGCGACCAACTGGCCGGCCGCTTCTTTAATGCGTATGGCGAGCCGATAGATGGCGGACCTATTCCTGAAGGAAAAGAGGTAGAGATTGGTGGTCCGTCGGTGAACCCGGTCCGTCGTTTGCAGCCTTCCGAGTTGATTGCCACCGGTATTGCCGGTATCGACTTGAACAATACGTTGGTGACCGGGCAGAAGATTCCGTTCTTTGCCGACCCCGACCAACCTTTCAATCAGGTAATGGCGTTGGTAGCCTTGCGTGCGAAATCCGACAAGATTATCCTTGGTGGTATGGGTATGACCAACGATGATTATCTATTCTTCAAGAATACCTTCAGCAATGCAGGAACGCTTGATCACATCGTGAGCTTCATCAATACGACTGAAGACCCTTCCGTTGAGCGCATCTTGATTCCGGATATGGCCTTGTGTGCCGCCGAATACTTTGCCGTGGAGAAGCATGAGAAGGTATTGGTGCTGCTGACAGATATGACCAATTACGCTGATGCCTTGGCGATTGTCTCCAACCGTATGGATCAGATCCCATCGAAAGACTCCATGCCGGGTTCGTTGTATTCCGACTTGTCCAAGATCTATGAGAAAGCTGTTCAGTTCCCTGACGGAGGTTCTATCACGATCATCGCCGTGACGACCTTGTCGGGTGGAGATATCACTCATGCCGTACCTGATAACACCGGTTATATTACAGAGGGCCAGTTGTATTTGCGCCGTGACAGTGATGTGGGAAAGGTCATTGTCGACCCATTCCGCAGCTTGTCTCGTCTGAAACAGTTGGTAACAGGTACGAAAACGCGCGAAGACCATCCGCAAGTGATGAATGCTGCCGTCCGTTTGTATGCCGACGCAGCAAATGCCAAGACAAAGATGGAGAACGGTTTCGACCTGACGGACTACGACAACCGTGCATTGGCCTTCTCGAAAGACTACTCATCGAAGCTGTTGGCTATCGATGTCAACTTGGACACTACCGAGATGTTGGATGTAGCTTGGGGCTTATTCGGCAAATATTTCCAGCCGGCCGAGGTGAACATCAAACAGGCATTGATCGATAAATATTGGAAGAAAGACAGCAACGAACCCGTTCCAACCGATAAATAATAGGATATGGCTATCAAGTTTCAATATAACAAGACATCTCTTCAGCAATTGGAGAAGCAACTGAAGGTGCGTGAACGCTCCCTCCCTACAATCAAGAGTAAGGAGAGTGCATTGCGCATGGAGGTGAAGCGGACCAAGGACGAAGTGACGCAGTTGGAACTTCAATTAGAGCACGAGATACAAAGTTACGAAAATATGATGGCATTGTGGAATGAGTTCAATCCGCAGTTGATTCGGGTGAAGGACGTATCGCTTTCGACGAAGAAGATTGCCGGAGTGATAGTCCCCGTGTTGGGCGAGATCGAATTCTCCATTGGCCATTACAGTTTGTTCAATACCCCCGCTTGGTTTACTGACGGCATTGATTTGCTGAAGAAATTGGCCAAGACAGGTATCGAAGCAGAGTTCTCGGGCATGAAGTTGGAACTGTTGGAGCATGCCAGGAAGAAAACTACTCAGAAAGTCAACCTGTTTGAGAAAGTTCAGATCCCCGGCTACAAGGATGCTATCCGTAAGGTGAAACGCTTTATGGAGGATGAGGAGAGCCTTTCCAAATCTTCGCAGAAGATTATGAGGGCGAACCAGGAGAAACGAAAAGTAAAGGAAGAAGAGGAGGCTGAAGTATGATTACAAAGATGAACAAATTCACCTTCCTTATTTACTATAAGGAGTATGAAACGTTTTTGGAACAGTTGCGAGAGTTGGGCGTGGTGCATGTCGAAATTCGCCAGAGCGGCGAGTTGGATGACACGGTCAGTCCACTTTTGCGCCGATACGCTTCCTACAAGAGTTTGCAGAAAGAGATGGCATTGACGGCTGCCGCATGTACGGAGGCTGATGTGGAGCGTCATACCAACACTCCGATTGGTGAGGTTCAAGCCACCTATCAGTCGTATGGCGACCGTCTGCAGGCAAAAGTCGCGGCTCTTTCCGCCTTGGAGAAAGATCTCAAGACGATGGAACCTTGGGGCACTTTCGAATGGGCCCGGATTGATGCGTTGAAGGCGAATGGATGGTTTGTTCAGTTCTTCAGCTGCCCTGAGCGCAGTTACAACAGCGAATGGGAGACCGATTACAATGCCATTCTCATCAATAAGCGAGAAGGCCAGTGCCTTTTCCTCACTGTCAACCCCACGGAAGCAAAGATCGGACTGGATGAAATCCGTCTTCCTCATAAAGACTATGCCGTATTGGCTGAAGAGAAACAACGCTTGACGGATGCGATCGAAGCCATCCGCAAGGAGACAGCCCGCTATTGTGTAGCGGAGGCTGCCTCGGTGGAGACAGCCATGGCAACATTGCAAGACGAGATCGACCTGGTGAAGGTTCGTCTTGGCGGCGAGAAGACTGCAGCCGGCTCCCTTGTGTTGCTCGAAGGATGGGCACCGGAAGAGAATAGTCCGGCAGTAGAGGCGATGCTCGAACAGCAAGGCGTCTATTACGAGATCCGTGCTGCCGAGAAAGAAGACAATGCCCCGATCAAGTTGCACAACAACAAGCTCACCCGCTCGTTCGAGATGCTGACGAAGATGTATGGTATGCCTGACTACGGCGAGTTCGACCCGACCCCGATGCTGGCACCTTTCTATGCTCTCTTCTTCGGATTGTGCTTGGGCGATGCCGGTTACGGTTTGTTTCTTGTCCTGTTCGGTTTGTATCTGAAGAAGAAAGTCAACCCGTCAATGCACGGCGTGATGAATCTGCTGATTACATTGGGAGCAGCCGCCACAGTGGTAGGTGCTTTGGTCGGTACCTTCTTCGGCGTGGAGCTGGTCAAGTTGGATCTTCCGCAAGGGCTCAAGGATATGATGATCGTCGGCAAGTGGGACGGCTTGGCATACGACAAGACTATGGTCTTCGCCCTTATTGTCGGTATGTTCCACATCTGCTTTGCCATGACCGTGAAAGGCATCTGTTCGACTGCCCGCTATGGGTTCAAACACTCCCTTTCGGCGTGGGGCTGGTGGCTGTTCATTTGTGGATCCGTCGTGTTGGGAACATTGTACTACTTGGACAAGCTCACGTTGGATGCCGCCAAACCCATTTGGTTGGTCATTGCCGGCATCTCGGCTGTTGGTATCTATTTGCTGAACAACGTCCGTCGTAATGTCTTCGTCAACGTAGGCGCAGGCTTGTGGGATACGTACAATATGGCGACCGGCTTGCTGGGCGACTTGCTTTCTTACCTCCGTCTTTACGCTTTGGGCTTGGCCGGCGGTATGTTGGGCGGCGTGTTCAATAGCTTGGGCATGCAGGCGCGTGACGGCTTGTCGGATGTATTGTGGGGCATCCCCGGATGGATTGTCTTCGGACTGATCTTCGTTTTCGGCCATTCGTTGAACATTGCCCTCTCTTGTTTGAGCGCTTATGTTCACTCCATCCGTTTGACGTTTGTCGAATATTTCAAGAATTCAGGCTACGATGGGCGAGGTGTTCCCTACAGACCCTTCTCATCCATTATCAATCAGAAAAAGTAAAGAAATAAAATTAATAACCATTTAAAATTTATCATTATGGACTTCACTCTATTATTAGGAATTTTGGGCAAAGCATTGATGTTGGCCCTGGCAGGAATTGGTAGCTCATACGGAACGACCATTGCAGCAAATGCCGCAGAAGGCGCATTGAAGAAAGACGCCAGCAAGTCTGCCGGCTATATGATTCTTACCGCCATGCCTGCATCACAAGGTCTGTACGGTTTCGTTGCATTCATGACTGCGGGCGAGATTACTCACGAGAATGCCATTCTGAAGTTTGTCATCGGCACCAGTGTCGGTTTGATTCTGCTGATCTCAGCCATCCGTCAGGGTCAGTTGTGCGCCAATGGTATTGTTGGCATGTCACAAGGCCATGACGTTCAGACGAACACCATGATCTACGCAGCCTTGCCGGAGTTCTATGCCATCCTTGCTTTGGTTGCTACATTCTTGGTATAATGGTATAACCAATAGAACTACAACATAGAATAGGAGGGAGGCCATGCTGTCGAAGTGTGACCTCCTCTTTTTGTGTAATTAGAACAAAAAAAAGAGAATGATGAAGTACCCATTTTATCTATTATGTTGCTGCGCGGCTCTGTGGGCGGGCAGTATGGCACATGCCGAGAGCGGAGAGCGTCTTCCCGGTTATATGCAAGCCGAGCGATTCACGAAAGAGAAGCTTTCGACGCTGTTGTTTTCCACCACAGTCGACCCTCATTGGTTTCAGAAGGGCAACAGCTTCTGGTATGAATACAAGACCGGCAAGGGAAAAGCCTGGTATGTGGTCGACCCTGTAGCCAAGACAAAGAAAACTCTCTTCGACTTGGACGAGCTCGCCTCGCAGATTACCGAGATTGTAAAAGACCCCTTTACGGCCGAGCAGTTGCCACTCCAGAAGCTCGAGGCGCAGGCCGACGGCCGTACATTCACCTTTCAGATTACCTCGTCGCAGAATGCTCCGAAGGATACCCTCGACAATAAAGACGGAAAGAAGAAACAGGTTTTTTATTTCTCGTACGACTATCCTACGCGCAAGCTGACGTGGCTCGAGGAGAAGAAGAAAGACGATGTCTATCCCGAATGGGCATCGCTCTCGCCCGACGGGCAGACGGTGGTCTATGCCAAAGACCTGAACCTCTACCGCATGAGCCGAGCCGACTACGACAAACTGAAGGCAAACGAGAAAGACAGTAGCGTGGTGGATGTGCAGCTAACGGCTTTCGGCGAGAAAGATTTTGGCTTTGGTCAACCCTACAGTTTGCTCAATACCGACACCTTGTGCAACGGCAAACGGAAAGGAGTGTGGGGTATTGTCTGGTCGCCCGACTCCCGCTACTTCGCTGTCACACTTACCGACGAACGGAAGGTGAAAGAGCTATGGGTCATCAACTCCATGGCTTCGCCACGCCCTACGCTGGAGTCTTACAAATATCAGATGCCGGGCGAGAAGGAGGCCCCTGTCGACCATCTCTTCCTCTTTGACCTGCAGACGAACAGCTATCGTGAGATCCCTACCCAAGCCTATAAGGACCAGACCCTTGCGCTTGCAGAACAGCCTCGCTTGCAGAAAGACCGCGACCGGCACGAGACCTCCACCACGTGGTTGGGCGATAACCACCATTTCTATCTCACCCGTTCGAGTCGCGACCTCTACCGCATCGATATCTGTTCGTATACGATAGGAGAGGACTCCGTCCGCCCGCTGATCAAGGAGCGGATGAATACCTACCAGGAGGTTCGCCCGTTGGCGGCCTTGAATGGTGGCAAGGAGTTGATCCAATGGAGTGAGCGCGACGGCTGGGCCCACCTTTATCTCTACGATGGAGAGGGCAAATTGAAGAACCGCATCACCAAAGGTCCGTGGCATGTCGACCAGATCGTGAAGGTGGACGAGGCGGCCCGTGTCGTCTATTTCCTGGCCAATGGCAAAGAAAAAGACGAGAATCCCTACTACGAACACCTCTACCGTGTCAACCTCGACGGCAGCGGATTGCAGCTCGTGACGAAGGGTGACTATTTCCATACTGCCGCCGTTGACGATCAGGCCCGCTTCGTGGTCAACAACTATTCGCGCGTGAACACCATTCCGCGATGCGACCTGCTCGACAACCAGGGGCACAAGATCATGACGTTGGAGGAAAGCGATTTTTCCCAACTCTTTGCTGCCGGCTATCGCTTCCCTGAACCTTTCCGCGTTAAGGCGGCCGATGGTGTGACCGACCTCTATGGCGTGATGTACAAACCCTTCGATTTCGATTCGACACGCGTCTATCCGATTGTCGACTATGTCTATCCCGGTCCGCAAGTCGAGGCTACGGTCTATCCTTTTGCCCGCATGAGTGTGCGCACCGACCGCCTCGCCCAGGCCGGGTTTATCGTCATCACGGTAGGCAACCGCGGAGGGCATCCGAGCCGCTCGAAGTGGTATCACAACTACGGCTATGGCAATCTGCGCGACTACGGACTGGCCGATCAGAAAGCGGCCATCGAACAGCTGGCGGATCGCTACCCGTTCATCGACATCAACCGCGTCGGTATCCATGGCCATTCGGGTGGAGGCTTTATGTCGACAGCCGCCATCCTGCAGTATCCCGACTTCTTCAAGGTGGCTGTCTCCTGTGCAGGCAACCACGACAACCGTATCTACAACCGCTGGTGGAGCGAGACGCACCACGGCGTGAAGGAGGAGGTGTCGGAAAAGGGCGACACGACGTTTGTCTACAACATCAAGACCAACGAGGAGATTGCCCGCCAGCTGAAAGGGCATCTGCTGCTTGTGCATGGCGACATCGACAATAATGTCCACCCCGGCAATACGCTGCGCGTAGTCGATGCCTTGATCCGTGCCGGCAAGCGGTTCGATATGCTCATGCTGCCGCAACAACGCCACGGCTTTGGCGATATGGACGAATATTTCTACTGGCGCCTCGTGGACTACTTCTCCCGCCATCTTCTCGGCACGCAGGAGGAGAGCGTGGATATACCTAAGAGGTGACACTTGCAAGTTGGGGAAGCACTCGCATTAATACCCCAAGCTTGCCGTCTCTTTTGCGGGTTTTATCGTTTTCAGGAGAAGCAGAACAAGTAGTGCAACTCCTGAAAACTATAAAATATCCTCGAAAACAAATCTCATGATAGTGTAGTGAAGTGAAGTAACCGGACATTGGTTTCTGCCGGTTTGTTCGGGATCAAACTGCAGTTTCATGCCGAATAAACTACAGTTTCATGCCGAGGAAATTTTTCAAAATATGGCAGTACGGTAAAACTCAAAAGGAGAGCAATATTTGTTTATCAAGTGGTTGTAATGACGGCACACCGGAGTTCAAATGCGCTCCTCAGAAAGTAGACCGTGCCGTCTTATCGCATAAAACCCCAAGGGCAGGTTGTTCTCCCTTGGGGTTTATGTGTTTTGGAATGATAGACGGAGGCTGTTACTCGATCCGCATCAGGTCGGCTTGCGTCAGGTACTCCATGTGTTGCGATTGGATCACTTGGAGTGCTGCCTCGCGGTTGTTGGTGCGGACGATCATGATCGAGCGGTCATTGACGGAAAAGCAGTACATATACTCGATGTTGATGCCTTGACCGGTGAATGCCTGCAGCGTGTCGGCAAAGCCGGCTGCTTGGGCATGGGTGACAATGGCCAATACATCGGTCTTGTTGACGCTGACGTTGCTCTCCTTCAATACGTTGTAGGCGCGGTCGGCATCGTCGACGATCATGCGCAGGATGCCATACTCGGAGGTGTCTGCTACGCTGGCAGCGATGATCCGTATGTTGGCTTTCGCCATGGCGGAGACGATCTGCGGTAATTTTCCGCATTTGTTCTCCAGAAAGATAGATAGTTGGTTGACTGTCATATTGATTCATTCGTTTGGGGTTCAACAAATCTTGCGTAAATCTTTGACGCGTACCGCCTTGCCGCCATCGGCCGACGGGAGCGATCCTTTGCCGACGAGGCGCACACGCGGCGTTAGCAGCAGCTCGTCTTTCAGCTGTCGGGTGATGGCCTTCGTGAGGCGTTCCAGTGCGGAGTAGTCGTCTGTAAAGAGGTCGCTGAGCTCTACCTCGATCGTCATCTCGTCGTTGAAGCCGACGGTCTCGATCGTGATCAGGTAGTTGCTGCCCAGTTCCTTGAAGTTCATCAGGATCTTCTCGATTTGGATCGGGAAGATATTGACACCTTTGAGGATGATCATGTCGTCACTGCGCCCCTTGAAGCGGGCCAGGCGGCGGTGGGTACGCCCGCAGGGGCAATCGCCCGGCAGGAAGCAGGTTAGGTCGCGCGTACGGTAGCGCAGCAGCGGCATCGCCTCGCGGTTAATGGTGGTCAGCACCAGTTCGCCTACTTCGCCATCGGGCACCGGCTCGAGGGTGACGGGGTTGACGATCTCGGCAATGACATAGTCCTCCCAAATATGCAGCCCATTTTGCTCTTTACACTCAAATGCCACACCGGGGCCGTTCATCTCCGACATGCCGAAGCAGTTGTATGCCTTTACCCCCAGCAGCTCCTCGATGCGTTTGCGCTGCTCTTCGGAGTGGGGCTCGGCCCCAATGCAGACCGTGTGCAATTTTGTGTCCTTGCGGGGATCGATGCCCATTTCCTGCATCACTTCCGCCAGACGGGTAGCGTAGCTGGGAATGATATGCAGACAAGTGGTGCCGAAGTCGGTGATGAACTTGATCTGCCGCTTCGTGTTGCCGGCCGCTGCCGGTACCGTCAGTGCTCCCAACCGTTCGGCTCCATATTGGAAGCCGAGCCCGCCGGTGAACATGCCGTAGCCCGACGTGTTTTGGAAGACATCCGTGTCGCGCAACCCCACCATATACATGCAGCGGGCCACCTGATTGGCCCATTGGTCGAGGTCGCGTGCCGAGTGGAGGACGACGGTCGGGTTGCCGGTAGTACCGCTCGACGAGTGGATGCGGACGCATTTCCGGAGTGGAACGGCGGCCAGCCCATAGGGGTAGTGGCTGCGCAGGTCGTCCTTTGTGGTGAAGGGTATCTTCTGCAGGTCGTCCAGCGTCTGGATATCATCGGGCGACAGTCCGGCCTTTTCAAAAACTTCTTTGTAAAACGGAGAGTTGACGGCCCGATGGACAGTCTCCTTGAGCCGTTCGGTCTGTAGTGCTTTCAGCTTCTCGCGGCTCATTGTCTCCAGCTCTTCTTGCCAATAGTTATTGTTCATGATAATATGTCTGTTAGTGTATTTAATGCTGTTATAGTTTCGGAAGCTCCCACGGTGCACGGTAGTAGGCTTTCGAGAGGGCTGTTGCCTCGCTGTCATCGAGGAACAGGTGCCGGGTATCGTCCCAACGCACTTCGCGCCCTACGCGGCAGGAGATGTTCGCCAGATGGGCCAATTTTGCCACCCTCGCACCGATTTCGATGTCGGCATGCGGCAATTCGCGGCTCTTGATGCAGGCCAGATGGTTGCCCACGTGGTTGTACAATCCTTTTCCTTCACCCTTCTTGAACGGCACGGCTTCCATGCGTGGTGTCTTGTCCACGACGACGGGAATCACCTCCCAGCCGGCGCGGTCGAGTACCAACGTGCCGTTTTCGCCATAGAAGGCAAGTCCCTCTTTGCGGTCGTACAAGCCATGGTTGATACCACAGGCATGATCCCAGATGATGTTCACGTCGGGGTAAGTATAGGTGGCCATCAGCGTGTCCGGCGTCTCCATGGCATCATCAGGGTAGGCCAACTTGCCACCGCTGCCATAAACGCGCGAGGGCAGTCCGACGCCCACCCCTTCGAGGGCGTAGTCCAGCAGATGAACACCCCAGTCGGACATCAGTCCGCCGGCATAGTCCCAGAAAAAGCGGAAATTATAGTGGAAACGGTAGGGGTTGAACGGGCGCTTGGGTGCGGGGCCCAGCCACATGTCGTAGTCCACACCCGCCGGTGCATCGCAGTCGGGCTTGACGGGTAGTGTCGGCTTGCTGTCTTGATAGGCCCACACCTTGACGGTACGGATGCGTCCGATGCCGCCATTGCGCAGATAGGCGGCTGCCTCGTCCCAGTGCGGATCGCTGCGCTGCCATTGCCCCACCTGTACGATACGGTTGTATTTGCGGGCGGCCTTGACCATCAGGTCGCACTCTTCGATCGTATTCGAAAGAGGTTTTTCTACATATACATCTTTGCCGGCTTGGCAGGCCCAAATGGTGGGTAGGCAATGCCAATGGTCGGGGGTGCCGATGATGACCAGGTCGATGTCTTTGTTGTCGATGACGCGCCGCCAGTCTTTATAGAGGTTCGGTACTTTCTTGCCCGTTTTCTTTTCCACATCGGCGGCACGCTTGTTGAGCCATTCGTCATCGACATCGCAGAGCGCTACACACTCCACTTCGGGGTACTCCAGAAAGGTGCTCAAATCGTAGAATCCCATACTGCGGCAACCGATCAATGCCACTTTTACCTTGTTGCTGGGGGCTGTCGCTCCGTAGATGGATCCGAACGAAGCACCCGTCAAGGGTGCCAATCCCAACCCGACAGCAGTGAGGGCTGTCTGCTGTAGAAAATTTCGTCTGTTCATGGTAATAATATGACTTATTGTTATGAAATTGAGTTGCAATATTACAAATAATAACGGAAATATCGCTATAAATTGTGAACTTGTTTTGTTTTTGTAGGGTTAGGAGCAGAGTAGGGAGCAGAGGCTCTTTCAACTTGTCTGCAACAATTCTTGCATGATGGCGAAAAAACAAAATTTATTCGGTAATAAATTGCACCATTCAAAAATAAGGGTTACATTTGCAATCTGAAAACTTTAAAGAGTTTAGAAGACAATGATTATTGAACAGATAAAAGAACTGCTTCAACAAGTAGAAAATATAAAAGCAGCCAACGCTGAGGAGTTGGAGGCTTTGCGCATCAAATACCTCAGCAAGAAAGGTGCCATTTCTGCCTTGATGAATGAATTCCGAAACGTTCCCGCCGAACAGAAACGTGAAGTCGGTATGTTCATCAACCAATTGAAGGAGAAAGCACAGAATAAGATCAATGAGCTGAAAGAGAATTTCGAGAATGCCAACGTCGTTGACGAAGAGCTCGATCTGACTCGTACGGCTTATCCTACAGAGTTGGGTACACGGCATCCGATCTCATTGGTCAAGAAAGAAATCTGCGATATCTTGGGGCGTTTGGGATTCAGCATTGCTGAAGGTCCCGAGGTGGAAGACGATTGGCATGTGTTCTCGTCATTGAACTTTGCCGAGGATCATCCGGCACGCGACATGCAGGATACATTCTTCATCCAACATGGACCGGATGTGTTGCTTCGTACACACACTTCGTCTGTTCAAACACGTGTAATGGAGAAACATCAGCCTCCGTTCCGTATCATTTGTCCGGGGCGTGTTTATCGTAACGAAGCGATTTCTTACCGTGCACACTGCTTCTTCCACCAAGTTGAAGCGTTGTATGTCGACAAGAACGTCTCGTTTGCCGATCTGAAGCAGACCTTGCTCTATTTCGCAAAAGAGATGTTTGGCCCTGAGACGAAAATTCGTTTGCGCCCGTCTTACTTCCCATTCACTGAACCGTCGGCCGAGATGGATATCTCGTGCGACCTTTGCGGTGGCAAGGGTTGTGCGTTTTGCAAGCATACCGGTTGGGTGGAAATCCTCGGTTGCGGTATGGTAGACCCGAACGTGCTTGAAAACTGCGGTATCGACAGCAAGGTCTATTCCGGCTTTGCGTTGGGTATGGGTATCGAGCGTATCACGAACTTGAAATATCGAGTAAAAGATTTACGAATGTTCTCAGAAAACGATGTCCGTTTTTTGAGAGAATTTGAATCAGCCAATTAAAATTGTAAACCTAATCACATGTACCAACAAACCCCGGACCTTAACCTTAGTCCGGGGTAACACACACATAGTGAAAAACCGGTTTCGCATTTAATGGCATTTTGGAAAGCATGCGGAAGGAGGAAAGATATAACGGTGTGATCGGTTGGTTTCAGGCAAACGTCCCTGTTGCTGAAACAGAACTCCACTATGGCAACCCCTACGAGTTGCTGATAGCCGTAATCCTCTCTGCACAATGTACAGACAAGCGGGTGAACCTAATCACTCCCGCCCTGTACGAAGCTTTTCCTGATCCCCAAGTTTTGGCTGCTTCTACTCCTGAAGTGGTCTACGAATATATCAAAAGTGTTTCTTATCCGCACAATAAAGCCCGCCATCTGGTGGGTATGGCCCGTATGTTGACGGATGTTTACCGGGGCATAGTGCCCTCGACTGTTGAAGAACTGCAGAAGTTGCCGGGAGTTGGTCGGAAAACAGCCAATGTCATCGCGTCAGTAGTCTTCAACAAGCCGGTCATTGCCGTCGATACACATGTCTTTCGCGTCTCGAACCGCATCGGTCTGACGCGCAACAGCAAGACGCCGCTCGAGACAGAACGATGCCTGACAAAGAACATTCCGTCGGAGCTCCTCGGAAAGGCTCATCATTGGCTGATCCTGCATGGGCGCTATGTGTGTCAGGCCCGCAAGCCGAAGTGTGAGAGCTGCGGATTGCAGCCGTGGTGTAACTATTTCCATACACATCGCCTATGAAAAGGGCTCAGCGGGAAATAGGGCTGCTCCTTATCTGCCTCGTGCTGGTGAGTGGCTTCGTCTCTCTCTTCTTCCGTTTGATGCATACGGAGCAGACCAGGGAACGAATCAGTGCCTTTGCTTTGTTTCCTGAGCGGCCTGATGCTGTGTTGTATGTCAAGAACGGCCGCCTCTATACGGCTTTGATGCGGAATGTGCAGCCACTGGTTTCCGACAGAAAGTTGGCTTCCGTCTATGGTTCGTTGAGCCGCGATTTGCCTCTATCCAACCTGCTCTTTACGCTTCATCCACAAGGGGCTGTGGCCTACTGGAAGGTGTCGACCGAGGAGTATCGTACCATCCGACGGCATATCGGTCGCCAGTTGGGTGCTTTTGCTCCGCAAACGCAAACGAAGTGGCACACTACAGTCGAATATTATGCGGATGCCAACGGGCGGTTCCTTGGATCGTTCTACAAAAATGGTTTTTGGGTGGCGAGCTACAATGCCTCGCTTTTGGAAAAGGTGCTGAAGAATATGCTTTATGCCCCCGACGAGTCGCCCGCTATCTATGCCCCCATCGAGCAGGAGATGTCGCATTCCTCCACCTCGCTTTGGCTCTATGCGCCACTTGTCGATATCGATATTCTACAGCCCGACTCGTCGCATTGGAGTATTGGACGCACTTGGCTGCAAGTCGATCTGCTGCCGTTGCAGCATCGGGTCATGGCTTCGTCCTCCTTCCCTCAGATGGCCTGCAACGATTCGTTGGCCTATATGATTGCCGATTCTCTGCAGAAGCGTCTCTTCTCCTATTGGAAACTCTCGCCTCTGTCGCAAGACAGCCTGGAGATACAGCTCAATCCCGACGAAAAACTCTTCAGCCTCCGCCTGGCGTGGACGGTGGGGAAATGAAACAATAAAGGGAAATGAGAACACCTCATTCCCCTCCGTTTCTAATCTTTTTTGGAAATTACCATAGAATACAGTCTCCATCAAAAT
>CAVJQR010000008.1:25126-30018 GCA_963651605.1 Agathobaculum sp. | reverse complement strand
TCGTTGATTTTACTGTATGTATTTTCCGCTTGCAAATATAGATAAAAAAACGTGGATGCTGGCAACCACGGCCGTGGTATTCCATCCATCCAAATGGTGTTCGAGGGTTTGGATAATACTTCTCTGCACTTTTGAAAAAGTTTCTCGGCATAAAACTCGAGTTTTCTCCCGTCAAAACTCCAGTTTTGTGCCGAGTAAACTCGAGTTCTCTCGGCAATAAACTTTTCAGAACTCGGCCATATTTTTTTCATTGTTCGGCAACTGTTTGTTGGTGGGAGGGGAGCTTTCAAAAAAAAGAAGACGAAATTTGGATTATCCATATATTCTATTTACTTTTGTACTCGAATGGTTCGGTAGCTTAGCTGAATAGAGCGTCAGATTCCGGTTCTGAAGGTCGTGGGTTTGAATCCCACCCGAATCACAAGATTGACAAAATGAATGGAGAAGGGGTTGTCTATGTAGGCAACTCTTTTTTTGTTTTGATTATGCATAAATTTAGGATAGCATGGAAACACAAACAGCATTGCCCGTTCAGCGCCGCTTGGAGTCGTTGGACGCATTACGAGGGTTGGACCTTTTCTTTTTAGTGGCATTTGGCCCATTTGTCAGCAGTCTCATTCGTGCGGCTGATGCACCTTGTTTGGAAGGTATTCACCATCAGTTGTCGCACGTCTCATGGGAGGGTTTTGTGGCATGGGATTTGATCATGCCTCTCTTCCTTTTCATGTCGGGCATTACCATCCCATTTGCCTATTCTCGCTTCAAACAAGCGGGCGACCGCAAGCCGCTTGTCCGTCGGCTCGTCAAGCGTGTGCTGTTGTTGTGGGTATTGGGAATGATTGTGCAAGGGAACCTGTTAGGTCTCGATCCTGATCATATTTATTTATATACCAATACATTGCAGACAATTGCGGTCGGTTATCTCTTTTCGGCTCTCTTCTTTTTGTTTACAACCATTCGTACGCAAATTATCTCGGCTGTGGCATTGCTGTTACTTTACTGGGCTGCGATGGAATGGGTGACGATTGATGGCTTTGGTGGTGGCGACTATACGCAAGAAGGTAACCTGGCAGAAGGAATTGATCGGATGCTGATGGGCCGTTTCCGCGACTCGGCTGAGATGGTAGGCGGAACAGTTGTCTTCGCAAAAGGATATTATTATACCTGGATATTGAGTAGCTTGAATTTTATCGTAACTGTCATGTCGGGAATGTTTGCCGGTTATATAGCCAAAAGTAAGACATTGGCCGAGAAAAATAAAGTACTGCTCTATTTCGGCATTGGTGCCGCATCGGTGGTTGCCGGTTGGTTGTGGGGATTATGGCTCCCTGTCATCAAAACGATATGGACCAGCTCCATGGTGCTCGTGAGCAGCGGTTACTGTTTTCTGCTTATGGGAGCCTTTTACTATTGGATCGATTATAAAAACCATCGCAAACATCTCACTTGGCTGAAAGTATATGGTATGAATTCCATTACGGCCTATATGCTGGGCGAAGCGGTGCGTTTCAGCTGTGTTGGCGAGTCGTTGCTATATGGTTTCGAGCAATATTTGGGGGCTTACTACCCGGCGCTGATCGTATTGAGCAACGTGGCAATCGTTTTCACGATCCTCTTCATTCTCTATCGCCAGCGCATTTTCTTGAAAGTGTAAGACTGCGGTGAGAAAGAGTGTGCGAAAATTCTTGTCGATATGCTTTTTACTTCTATGAAAAGTTGTACCTTTGTTTCGAACCTAAAAAGAAGTGCAAATGCAAATAGAAGAAAAATTTATGGCGCGTTGCATTGAACTGGCACAGCATGGAGCCGGACATGCTGCACCAAACCCCATGGTTGGGGCTGTGGTGGTTCATCAGGGCGTCATTATAGGGGAGGGCTTTCATCGCCGGTGCGGTGAGGCTCATGCGGAGGTGAATGCAATTGCATCGGTTAAAGATGAGTCGCTGTTGCGCGATTCGACAATTTATGTCAGTCTTGAACCTTGTTCGCATTATGGCAAGACGCCTCCGTGTGCCGAGTTGATCATCCGAAAAGGCATTCCACGGGTGGTAGTGGGTTGTTTGGACCCCTTTCCTGCCGTATCGGGCCGAGGCGTTCGGATGCTGCGCGAGGCAGGTGTGGAAGTGGTAACGGGTGTTTTGGAAAAAGAAGCCCGGGCACTGAACGAAGTGTTCATGACTTTTCAGACAGAAAAACGACCGTTTGTAACCTTGAAATGGGCAGAAAGCGCAGATGGCTATATGGATATAAATCGTACCGACCGTACGACTCCACCGGTGGTGTTCTCGAATGCCGAGACAACGGCCCGCGTGCATAAGTACCGTTCCGAATCGGCTGCCATTTTAGTGGGCACCCATACGGCTCTCTTGGACAATCCCTCGTTGACGGTCCGCCATTGGGTGGGAAAATCGCCGGTCCGCTTGGTAATTGATCGGGAAGGGGTGTTGCCGAATGATTTGCACTTGTTTGATGGCTCTCATCCGACATGGGTCTTTACTTCTCGACCGAAAGAGAACCGTCCGGGCGTTGAATACATTCAGGTGGACTTCAAAATGTCGTTGGTGTATCAGATTTTGAAATGTCTTGCCGAACGGAATATGACATCCTTGATGGTAGAGGGCGGTGCATCGATATTGCAACAGTTCATTGATGCCGGTTTATGGGATCGAGCCATCGTGGAAAAATCAACACTTTGCCTTGGCGATGGTGTAAAATCGCCGGCCCTTAGTTCTTGTTCGGTCACTTTCGAGATGTTTGGCGGACACACATTTGCACATTATCGGCATCTTGGTGTGGAGGCCGATCCTAAAAATTTTTTAAATAATGCCGTTTATGAGGCATAAAGAGAAAATTGTTTCTACTTTTGTGCCTTTATATGAACAAACTATGTTTTGGATGAAAAATAAAATAATTCTATTAATAGCGGGAAGCGTCTTGATGCTGTTGTCGTCTTGCTTGGGAAGCAATGAATGGGAATCCTACTACGAGGTCGACAAGAATATTCAGATCAAGACTTTCTCTTTGAAGTCTGACTCGGTAAGCGCCTTGTCAAGTGTAGCGTTTACTATCGACCAGTTGAATTGTCGTATCATGAACTTGGACTCAATGGAGTATGGAACCGTAGTGGATAAAGTGCTCTGCACGATGACTTACGGCTCATATGCCAGCACAATCAAAGTCATTTCATTGGCCACAGGCGATACTACCACCTATAGTTCGACCGATACGCTCGATATTTCGAAAGCATTGAAAATCCTTGTATATGCGAACGATGGAACAACCGTCCGTTCCTATTCGGCACAAGTAAATGTGCATCAGGTCGTTCCCGACTCAATGACATGGCATCCATACGGGAAAGCTTCATTGGCGTTGGCGCAAGACGATCAGAAGGTGATCAGCGTGGATGATACTTACTTTATGTATTCTCACAACAATACGGGATATCGTCTTTATACGGCTGATAATGAGATGAATCAATGGGCGGAGCAATCGCTTAGCGGACTCCCTTCTTCCGGTTTGCAATTGGATCAGCTTGCTCGTTTCAATGAAAATTTGTATCTTGCCGCTTCCGATGGTTCATTGTATAGCTCGGCCGACGGTGCAAGTTGGAGCAAGATTGCCAATGCACCGAAGGTGAAAGCCGTGTTGGGTGGTATGGCTGCTCATACCAATCAGCAAGCGCGTTTGGCATTGCTCGTCAATGATCAAAATACAGTGAAATACGCGGTGATGGACGCTGATGGTGAGTTTACAGTCGGAAATGCAATCTCAGCACAGTTTCCTGTTGAAGGTTTTGCAGCACAACCTCTTTACTTGATGTACAAGGATCGTGTTGTCGTGGCCGGTGGTAAGGATGACAATGGAAATTTGCTTTCTACGACATGGTCGACGTTGGACGGTTTGAATTGGGCAAAGCAGACCGATGAACTGTTGGGCGCGAAGATGTTTACGGCCCGCGAAGGCGCATCCTTTGTTTATTATGACAGTCAATATTACTTGATTGGTGGTTTCAATGCCGCCGGTGAACCGTTGAAAGATATTTATCGCTCGTCCGATTATGGTGTTACTTGGACGCTGGCCGATGAATTGGTCATCTTGCCGGAAGCTTATCAGGCAAGAGGCTATGCCTCATTGCTCGTTGACTCGGATAAATTCTTGACGATTATTGGCGGAAAGTCTACAATTGGCGGACAAATATTGGATGCCAACTGGAGAGGTCGCATCAATCGATTGGGCTTTGATCGTCAATAAATATTGATGGTCGGCAAGTAATTTTGAAAGAAATTCAGCGTTACAAAAGAAATAAGTAGAATGAAAAAAGTGTTTTTTATGAAACTATCTCTTTTACGGCGCATCATTTGTTTGCTTATCTTCGTCTGTGGTTTATCTGCAACGAGGGTGAACGGGCAAGAATATAAATATGAAATCGGCGGTATGGTAGGCGGCGCTTACTATATGGGCGATTTAAATAAAAATTCGTTCTTTAAAGGTATGCATCCTTCGTTGGGAGCAGTGTTTCGTTACAATCCGAATTTTCGCTGGGCGGTCAAAACAGATTTATTGTGGGGGCAGGTCTCTGGTAGTACGGATGGTTCGAAAAATGTTTTTCCTAACGAACAAACGGGATCGTTCAGCCGAAGTTTTATCGAAGCGGGCGGACAAATGGAGTTCAACTTCATGCCCTATAGCGACAAATTCGCTTACTTGAACACCAAACGGTTTACTCCTTACCTGTTGATAGGTTTGGGCGTAACGGTAGCACCCGGCAACAAAACATTTGCTTCGGTGAATCTGCCGGTGGGTGTTGGGGTAAAGTATAAGGTGAAAAACCGATTGAATTTAGGTTGTGAGTTCTCCTTCCGGAAACTTTTTGGCGATGGATTGGATGTGAC
>CAVJQR010000008.1:22708-25116 GCA_963651605.1 Agathobaculum sp. | reverse complement strand
ATCCCTATGGGGTGAACGGAAGCCTTTTTAAGAACAAAGATTGGTACTCGCTGTTGATGTTCTCAGTGACATGGGACTTCGGAAAGCGGTGCGAACCTTGTAATAATAGATTTAGCGGATCAACTAAATAAGTCAGAAACGATGTCTTTATTGGAACAAATTGATACAAAACGTTTGCCGAAACATGTGGCTATCATTATGGACGGCAATGGACGCTGGGCGAAATCGCATGGCGAAGAGCGTTATAAGGGGCACCAAGAAGGAGTCGTTTCTGTCCGTAAGGTAGTCGAAGCGGCATCAGATTTGAAGATACCGTATTTGACGTTATACACATTCTCGACCGAGAACTGGAACCGTCCGAAGTCGGAAGTGGATGCGTTGATGTCATTGATGGTTACGGCCATCAAACATGAGACTCCCGATTTGATAAAGAACAATGTGCGTTTGGATGCAATCGGCGATCTGTCGCGTTTACCGGCCGAGACGCTTGCCACTCTTCAAGAGTGTATTGTTGACACGGCAGCGAATACAGGGACGACGATGGTCTTGGCTTTGAGTTACTCCTCTCGTTGGGAGATAACGGACGCAGTTAAGCAAATTGCAGCTCAAGTGAAGAGCGGAGAATTGGATCTCCAATCGATTACAGAAGAGACAGTCAGTGCCCATTTGTCCACTCGCCATATTCCGGACCCCGATTTGCTGATTCGAACGGGCGGCGAGCAGCGCTTGAGTAATTTTCTCTTATGGCAATTGTCATATGCGGAGTTTTACTTTACGGATATTTATTGGCCCGATTTTAGAAAAGAAGAATTGTATAGTGCTATCTTGTATTATCAACAGCGAGAAAGACGGTATGGTAAAACGAGCGAGCAATTAATTTTATAAACAATAGCTGTTACTATGTACAAAGGAATAGTGCTGTTTTTTGTTTTCTTGGGTATATCATTTGGAATGTTTGCCCAAGAGAATGATACTGCGAAGGTTGAGACGCCGACAGAATTGCCGGTGATATCTTACTCTTTAACTCCGAAGAAATACAAAATCGCGGACATAAAGGTAAGTGGTGTTGAAAAGACGTATGAGGATTATGTGCTGATTGGCTTTTCAGGCCTTTCAGTGGGCGATGAGGTGTCTGTGCCTGGTGATGAGATCACAGCAGCAGTAAAAGCCTTTTGGAAGCATGGTTTGTTTTCAGACGTAAAGATTTTAGCAAACAAGATTGAGGGCGACAAAATTTGGTTGGAGATCCAACTGAAGCAGCGCCCGCGTATCTCAGAGGTGAACTATCACGGCATCAAGAAAGGAGAACGTGAGGATCTGGAGACAAAATTGGGTTTGAAGAAAGGATTTCAGATTACTCCAAATGTCATAGATCGTGCTAAAATTTTGATTAAGAAGTTCTTCGACGGCAAAGGATTCAAGAATGTGGATGTCGATATTCAGCAGAGAGATGATTTGGCCCACGAGGGTGAGGTGATTATGGATATCTACATTGATAAGAATGAAAAGACGAAAATTCACCGTATCTACTTCGATGGGAATCATGCATTGACGGCGCGGACATTGAAGAAGGCGATGAAAAAGACAAATGAAAAGTTCAGTTTGTACAATGACTGGAAGTCGAGTATCCTTGAGATGTTCAGTACGAAGAAATTCACTACCGAGGAATATGAGAACGATAAAAAGAATTTGATCTCGAAATACAATGAATTTGGTTATCGTGATGCTGTCCTTTTGGAGGATAGTGTCGTTAATTACAATGATAAGAAAGTGGATATTTTCTTGAAATTGGAAGAAGGTGACCAATATTATTTGAAGGATATTCGCTTTGTTGGTAATACAAAATATTCGACCGACTATTTGTCTGCCGTTTTGGGTATGAAAGCCGGCGAGGTGTATAACCAAAAGAAATTGGGCGAACGTCTGCAAAGTGATGAAGATGCCGTTTCAAATGTCTACTTCAACAATGGTTATTTGTTCTTCAATGCCGATCCGGTCGAGACAGATGTTGACAATGATTCTATTGCGTTGGAGATCCGTATTACAGAAGGTCCCCAGGCGACTATTAATCGTGTTATCATTAATGGTAACGACCGTTTGTATGAAGACATCGTTCGTCGTGAGTTAAGAACGAAACCCGGACAGTTGTTTAGCCGTGAAGACTTGATGCGTTCAGTTCGTGAAATCGCCCAAATGGGACATTTCGATCCTGAAAATATGAATCCGCGTCCTATTCCTGATGCTGAGAATGGAACAGTAGACATTGAATACAACTTGGTTTCCAAGGCGAACGACCAGATAGAGTTCTCTGCCGGTTGGGGTCAGACGGGTGTAATCGGAAAGTTGAGTTTGAAGTTTACGAACTTCTCAATGAAAAATTTCTTGAATCCGAAGACATACAAGGGCAT
>CAVJQR010000008.1:7314-22689 GCA_963651605.1 Agathobaculum sp. | reverse complement strand
GGACAGACATTGACATTAAGTGGCCAGACAAACGGACGCTACTATCAAGCTTACAGTATCTCTTTCTTGGATCCTTGGTTTGGAGGCAAGCGCCCGAATACCTTGTCTGTCAGTGCCTATTTTTCAAAGCAGACGGATATCAGTACCAACTACTATAGTAACCGTCTGAGCAGTTTGGGCAGTTACTATCCATATTATGGTTA
This sequence comes from Agathobaculum sp., assembly GCA_963651605.1. Taxonomy (GTDB): domain Bacteria; phylum Bacteroidota; class Bacteroidia; order Bacteroidales; family Tannerellaceae; genus Parabacteroides. The sequence goes on along the minus strand of CAVJQR010000008.1, from coordinate 22,486 downwards.
TGGGTATGGCTACAACAGCTATAGTAACTATAGTAGTTATTACAATAATTCATATGAGTTGGCACTCGACCCGGACAAGTCAATCATGATGTTTGGCCTTTCTGCCGGTTATGGTAAGCGTTTGAGCTGGCCGGATGACTATTTCCAGTTCATGGCCACCTTCAACTATCAGGTATATATGATGCACGACTGGAATTATTTCTTGGTTCGGAACGGAACGTGTCACAATATCAATTTGGAATTGTTGTTGCAACGTAACTCAATCGATAACCCCTTGTATACTCGTCGCGGTTCACAATTCTCATTGTCAGTAGCGTCTACTCCTCCTTATTCTTTGTTTGACAAAAAGGATTATGGGGCAATGAGCAGTAGTGATCCGGAAAAATACAAGATGATTGAGTATTTCAAGTGGAAGTTCAAAGCAAAGGTCTTTACTCCGTTGGCACCATTGACGGTAAAACGTACTCCGGTCTTGATGAGCCGTGCAGAATTCGGTTTCTTGGGCGCTTACAACAACGACAGACGTTCTCCGTTTGAAACCTTCTATGTCGGTGGTGATGGTATGACCGGTTACTCAAGTACTTACGCTACAGAAACAGTTGGTTTGCGTGGTTATGAAAATGGTTCTATTGCCGGTGGTAACTATTATAGCTCTGCAGCTTATGCCTATACTCGTTTCTCTATGGAATTACGCTATCCGTTTGTATTGGAGCCTTCTTCAACCATATACGGTTTGGTATTTGCAGAGGCCGGTAATGCTTGGACGGATATGAGCAAGTACAATCCATTTAACTTGAAACGTTCGGCGGGTGTTGGTGTTCGTATCTTCTTGCCGATGATCGGTTTGATGGGTATTGACTGGGCCTATGGTTTCGATACACCGAATATCGGTGATACAAGCAAGCGCAGCGGAAGCAATTTCCACTTTATTATCGGTCAGGAATTCTGATGTTGATATATTGCTGAATCAAAATAGTATATAAAATAATGTAAAACATAGCCGGGCGTTTTAAAACCTCGGCTATATTTGTAGTCAGAGTATATGTAAAACCAAAAAAGACAATGGATATGAAGAAATTTTTTTTATTAAGTTGTATGCTGATTATGGTCGCATTTAGCGGATCAGCTCAAAAGTTTGCCTTGATCGATATGGAGTATATCTTGAAAAATATTCCAGCCTATGAAATGACGAACGAACAATTGAGTCAAGTCTCTCAAAAATGGCAAAATGAGGTCGAGGCCATCCAGCAAGAAGCTCAGAATATGTATAAAACTTACCAAAGCGATTTGGTTTTTCTCTCGGCAGAGATGAAGACCAAGCGTGAAGAGGAAATTGTAAAAAAAGAGCAAGAGGCCCAAGATCTGAAGCGGAAATATTTTGGAGCTGACGGCGAATTGTACAAGAAACGTGAGAGCTTGATGAAACCGATTCAGGACGAAATCTACAATGCAGTAAAGGATATTTCAGAATCGAAAGGCTATCAATTGGTGGTTGATAGAGCATCTGCCATGAGCATTATATTTGCTTCCCCAAAGATTGATATCAGTAATGAAGTTCTTTCAAAGTTAGGATATTCAAAATAAATGCTTAAATTTGTGGCATTTTAGGAATTACCCTATTTAAATATACGAAATTAATTACAAAAATTTTATAGTCAGAAAATGAAGAAACTTATTGCTTTATTGTTAATGCTCCTGCCTTTCGCAGGTGTAGTGAATGCTCAAGAAATGAAAATTGCATTCGTAAACACGCAGGAAGTGTTTATGGCTTTGCCTGAAGTTGCCGATATGCAGAAGAAACTTGAGGACTTGAATGCCAAGTACAAGAAAGAATTGGAAACAATGCAGAGTGAATATCAGAAGAAATATTCAGATTTCATTGCACAGCAAGACTCTTTGACTGAGAATATCAAGGTAAGAAGAATGCAGGAAGTACAGGACATGCAGCAGCGTATGGACAACTTCGTACAGGTGGCACAGCAAGATGTTGCTAAACAACAACAAGATTTGTTGGCTCCTATTCAGACAAAGATCCAGGATGCTATCAAGGCAGTAGGTACAGAAAAAGGATATACATATATCATTGACCCGCAAGTTTTGCTGTATCAAGGCACAAATGCAATTGATGCAACTCAGTTTGTTAAGACAAAATTAGGATTGAAATAACTTATTTGGTGATTAATAAATTGAAATAGGGGTGTGCCTTTAATGGGTGCACCTCTTTTTTTATACAATACATCTATGGCAAATTTGTTCTCTTCATTAGATGGTCCAATAGGTATCTTTGATTCGGGCTATGGCGGTTTGACGGTCTTCGACAAAGTGCGCCAATTAATGCCGCAATATGATTATATCTATTTGGGGGATAATGCCCGTGCTCCTTATGGACAGCGCTCTTTCGAGGTGGTCTATCGCTTTACGCGTCAGGCTGTCATGAAGCTTTTCGAGCAAGGATGTAGACTGGTTATCCTGGCATGTAATACGGCTTCAGCCAAAGCTTTGCGCTCTATTCAGCAGAACGATTTGCCCGGGTGGGATTCTTCCCGTCGAGTATTGGGCGTTATTCGTCCGACTGTTGAGCTGATGGACCAATTGAGCCATACGAAACATGTAGGGATTGTCGGAACGACGGGTACAATATCATCGGAATCCTATCAGATGGAATTGGCCAAAATGTTTCCTCATATCGTTGTAACGGGCGAGGCTTGTCCCATGTGGGTTCCTTTGGTAGAGAACAATGAATTTGCATCGCCCGGTGCAGACTATTTCGTGAAAAAGCATTTGGACCGGCTCTTTTCGCGCGATGCTATGATTGATACTTTGATTTTGGGTTGTACGCATTATCCGCTTTTATTGGATAAGATCCGTTTATACACCCCGAAGAATGTTACATTATTGCCACAAGGAGAATACGTTGCCCGTAGTTTGCAAGATTACTTGTGCCGTCATCCTGAGATGGATGAAAGGCTGACAAAATCGGCGACTTGCCGCTTTTTTACTACAGAGTCGGCTGAAAAATTTTCAGATACAGCTGCTATTTTCTTGAGCCATCCGATCGATGTCCAACAGATTTCGATTGATTGAAGTAGGTCCCCGAACGGTTTTATTTTTCATCAAGACCTTTGTCAAAAAAGCTCCCGAACATTTATAAAAAAGCTCGGGAGCTTTTTGGAAAATGTTCCGCATCTTTTTTTCGAAAGCTCGGGGAGTTCTCGTAATGCGGTTTAGAAGGTATATAGATCGCTGCCATACAAGTGTTTTCCTTTTAATGATTGTTATCCGGTATTTGTTTGCTTGCTTCTACAAAACTACATTTTCCCTTCCCAAAAACAAATTCGAATTAACCCCATTTCTGCGAGATACAATAATGATTTTTGTTGTACCTTTGTTCATAGAGCAAATAGTAATACGATGAGAACGATAATTGTAAAGACAGTGATGACTCTTTTTTTCTGTTGCTTAGGTTTGTCCTTTGTGCATGCTGAAGGGAAAAAAGAATTGGTGTTGGGAGCAGAACGTTCTGATACTTTGTCTGTCTTATTGAAAGACAAGCGTATCGGGTTGGTCGTCAACCAAACATCCATCATGAACGATACCTATCAAACCCACCTGCTGGATGCTTTGTTGGCTGAGGGGTATGACGTGCGGCGAGTGTTTGCTCCGGAGCATGGCTTTCGGGGAACGGCCGATGCCGGTGCTGAAGTGAAAGACAGCAAAGATGTCAAAACGGGTATTCCTATCGTTTCTATATATGGAAAACAAAAGAGTCCGACGGCTGATCAATTAAAAGATATTGATGTGGTAGTGTTTGATATACAAGATGTGGGTGCTCGTTTCTATACCTATATCAGCACGATGCATTACTTGATGGAGTCGTGTGCGGCAAACAAAAAGGAATTGATTGTTTTGGATCGTCCTAATCCGAACGATTATGTGGATGGACCTATTCGTAAAGCAGGATTCCGTTCGTTTGTAGGGGTGGATCCGATCCCATTGTTGCATGGATTGACTGTAGGTGAATTGGCCCTAATGATTAATGGAGAGGGTTGGCTCAAGACAGGGAAAAACTCCTGTTTGCTGCAAGTCGTCAGGATGTTGAACTGGAAGCATGGCGATCCCTATTGGCTACCGGTCAAGCCATCGCCCAATCTCCCGAACGATCAAGCCATTCGGCTCTACCCGTCGTTGTGCTTTTTCGAAGCTACCCCATTCAGCATAGGGCGAGGTACTTATCATCCTTTTCAAATGATTGGCTATCCGGACGAAAAGTATGGTGATTATGCCTTTACTCCCACCTCATTGCCCGGTTTTGATACCAATCCATTGCAAAAAGACAAGACATGCTATGGCATCAATTTACAAGAGTATCCTTATGAAGGGGGGCTGACATTACGTTTTGTCATCGAATTTTTCGAGAAAAGTGATCGTAATGCTGCGTTCTTTTTCTCACGAGCCAATTGGTTTGATCTGTTGGCAGGCACTGACGTGTTGCGTAAACAGATTATAAACGGCATGAGCGAGGAGGAGATTAGGGCCACATGGCAAGCCGATTTGGATGCCTATAAAGCCATGCGTAAAAACTACTTGCTCTATGCCGAGTGATAATCTTTTTCCGATATTTTGAATAAGAAGATGGCGTTTAGTTGCGAGTCAACACCATAACGATGTCTCCTTCTGCATCGACAAGCAACATCTCGTTGGGATTGGAACCTGCTTTGACGGCTCTTACATCGGTCATTGATTGTAGAATTTTACTTTCGATATCCATGTCGGGGCAGTCCATCATGGTGGTCATTCCGTCTTCTATTTTTACAGACGCGGCATCTTTTGCGTCGAGTGTGATGGACGTGTTGAAAATATTGCAGCCGGCATTACCGTGCAATCGCTTGTCTTTCATATCAAACTCCATGAACGGAGTGTTTTCGGCTTTGATTTTTTCACCTTTCACTTCTACTACATTCCATCTCCCTTCCAGCTGTTTTGCTTCCGTCCGTGAGCCGGAGCAAGCCAGCAATGCGCCGGCAAGGGCGGGTACTAAAATAGCATTTACAAAAAATTTTTTCATATGAATCTTATTGTTGTTTATGAATTAAACGACAAATAGTGTACCATATTTTCGAATGTCATGATTCTTTAACTTTTATTACGGGTTATTTGTGGCTTTGAATCAAGTCTCTGCGCTTCCATTTTTGCGTTCTCCAGCGTAAACAGAGCACTACCCCGCGGGAACTTTCATCAAGTGCTAAGCCAACCCATATGCCGGCCAGTCCAAGTCCTAAAGCAATACCTCCAAGATAGCCTACCCCGACGGCGAAAACCCACATGCATACCATTTCGATAAGTACGGGAACAACCACATCTCCAACCGAACGAAGACAGAAGAGAAACATCAATACAGTGGCCCGGCCATGCTCTAAAAAGACATCAACCAAGAGGGCGCTCATGGCGATCTCAATAATGGTTGTGCTGGAAGTGAAGCATCCCAATAAGAATCGTCCGCCCAAATAGACGCCGAAGCTGGCGATAAAAGTAATCATCAGAGAGCGCTTCCACGCATACCAGCTTAGGATATATGCTGCTTGTTTGTGGCCGGCTCCAACTAAATTACCGGTGCAGATAGCGGTGGCCGAGGCCATTGCCAAGGAAAAGATATAGCCGATAATAACGATATTCGTAATGTATATACGAGCAGTAAGCACCTCGTTGCCAAGCATATTGATAAAATATACGACGCATACTTGAGAAGCATCATACGATATCTGTTCAGCGGCCGAGGGCATGCCTACTTTCAAAATATCACGTAGCTTTGTCCAAGGAAAAGGACGAAAATAATCTAAAGGAAGCTTGTGAACCAATCGTTTGAACATGACGAACAGCAAGAAAGTCATTCCAACTCCGCGACAGATGGAAGTCGAAATGGCGGCACCCGTTACGCCCAACTCCGGCAATCCAAAATGACCATAAATCAGAGAGTAGTTGCCGAATATATTGATGATGTTGATGAGCAGTGTCACCTGCATGGCATAGTTCGGCTTGTTGGCGGCACGAAGAACGGCTGAGGCCGTGAAGCTGATGGCTTGGAAGAACCCCAATCCGCCGACAATCTTCATGTATGACATAGCCATTGGCATCAAGTCCGCGCGAATGTTCATCCATACCAGCATCTGTTTGCCGCCAAGGGTCAAGACTAAACTGATGATCAATCCGACGAGAGCGTTGAACAAAAGGGAAACACCTACCACTTGCGAAAAACTTTTATTATCATTCGCTCCAAAATAGAGGGCACACATGACAGAAGTGCCGACGGCCGTCACGTTGAACAGCAGGAAAACCATGTTGAGTAGTTGGTTGACTACCCCCACGGCTGCCACAGCATTGTCAGAATAGTGACTTAACATCAGCGTATCGACTACCCCCAATGTCATAACCAATAAAGTCTCAAGAAAAATAGGACCGGTCAGTTTCCATAGTTTCCTTTTCAGACCGTCCGAATAGTGAGGAGTATAGAATGCCATTACTATTACACTTATAATTTGTGTGCAAAGTTACAAAAATAGGTTGTTGGAGTTCTTGAATTTTCTTATATTTGCTCAGTGTTAAACTCATTAGTTGATATCGGTCAAATATATGAACAAACAGATAGGAATCATTGCTGTTTTTGCCACAATCGTTGGCTGGTTTTCCTTTTTCGGATGCCGGCCTTCATCTTCGGAGGGGGATACACTCATCGAAGAGGATACGATTCCACACATCTATGAGTATGGTATTTGCATCGATTCTCTCAATCTTTCGGAATACGACATCAAGTCGGGTGATAATCCGGCCACGATCTTTGCCGGCTTGGGCTTTACTCCCTTGCAAGCCGATAGCTTGAGCCGCGCTTCGGCGGAGGTGCTCGATCCGACCAAACTTAAAGCAGGAATGCACTATCTCACGCTGACAACGCAAGATTCGCTCGAGACGATTCGTTACATTGCCTTTGCCAAAACGTTGACGGATTATGCCGTCATCGATTTGACGGGCGATACAATCCGCGCTTATGCTTATCAGAAAAATGTGACGTTGCAACGGAAATATATCGAAGGGAACATCACCTCTTCGCTTTGGAATGTGATTGTCGAGAGCGGTGCTTCGCCTTTGTTGGCTCTGAAAATTTCGGATGTCTATGCCTGGCAGATTGATTTCTTCGACATAAAGGTGGGCGACTCTTTTCAAGTTATATACGAAGAGGCGAATATTGACAGTTCGACATCGTTGGGAATTGCCTCGGTTGAGGCTGCCGTCTTCAGCCACGATGGCAAGACATTTACAGCTATCCCTTTCTTGCAGGACAGCATCAGAGAACATTTTGATGCCGACGGCTTCAGTATGCGTAAAGCTTTCTTGAAAGCTCCGCTCGATTTCTTCCGCATAACGTCCCGTTATTCCAATGCTCGTTTCCATCCTATATTGAAACGTTATCGGGCACATCATGGTGTGGATTATGCAGCTCCGACCGGCACCCCGGTGAAAAGTATCGGCGAGGGCAAGGTCGTCTTCAAAGGTTTTGTGAATGGTGGCGGAAATACGTTGAAGATACAGCATAACTCGATGTACACCACCAGTTATATGCACCTTAGCCGCTATGCGAAAGGAATCCAAACAGGATCGCATGTGCAGCAGGGCGAGGTGATTGGCTATGTGGGATCGACGGGCCTTGCTACGGGTCCCCATTTGGATTTTCGTGTCTATAAAAATGGAGAGGCCATCAATCCGTTGGCTATGGAGGCTCCTCCGACGGATCCTGTTCGGCCCGAATTGATGGACAGCTTCATGGTGGTGAAGAAACATTATTTGCAAGAGTTGGACAGCTTGCACCGACAATATAGAGACACGATCATGACTGTCGGCCATGTTTTAGGCCTCGATACGTTGCAAACAGGCGGGGCTACAGCTATGCAGTAGGTGAATGTCAGGCAAAAAATTCGGCTTGACTATGAAAAAACATGGGTGTTTCTCATCAAAAACATGGGTGTTTTATCGGAAAAACACGAATGTTTTTGATTGAAAACACGAGTGTTTTTTTTGAGATAATAAATACTCTTTTTCCGTGCAATGAAGCTCTTTTTTGAAAAGGGCTGAGATGGTACTTGACCAAGGAGAGCACATCAAGATTTTCCTCTCGATGTAATTTCCGTTCATTCTTTGATAATTAAAAGAGATTCACTACTTTTGTCAATTAATCAAGAAGAATTTTAACTCATAAAAATAGGGTGTGATGAAAAAAATACTTATTCCCTTATGCCTGGTGTTGGGTTCTCATTTGGTGGCAGATGCGCAACGCTCCTATCAATCGGGGACTCCGGAACAATTGTTTGTGGAAGGCAAGGAACTGTTCAATTTGAAGAATTACTCAGGTTGTATAGATAAATTGGAAGCCTATAAGACACGTTCTTCGGATGCAGACTTGATTCAAGAAGCAGACTATATGTTGGTTTATGCCGCTTTTGAGCAAGGCCGTCCGAATGCTGACGAACTTTTGAAAGCATATATTGAGGCTTACCCAGATTCTCGCCATGCGGATGTGGTCAATTTCTTGATCGGTTCCTCCCACTTTGGCAAAGGAGAATATGAAAAGGCTATCTATTGGCTCCAACAATCGGACATCGATATGCTGACAGCCGACGAGCAGGAGGCTTATAGCTTCCGTCTGGCTTATTCGTTGTTGCAAACGGGCGACCGGCAACAAGCCTACAACTATTTCAACCGAATCAAGCAAGTGGGCCATACCTACAAGACTGCTTCGGCTTATTATGTGGCTTATATAGATTATGTCGACGGAAAATACAACCAAGCCTTGAGCGAGTTTGAAGCGTTGAAAAGCGATCCGGCGTATCGTGAACAGTCGTCTTATTATATGACGCAAATCTATTTCATCCAAAATAAATACAAGCAAGTCATCAAAGAGGGCGAGGCTTTGTTGGTGGATTATCCGCAGAGCAAAAACAAGGCTGAGATGTATCGAATGATCGGTAACTCGGCTTATCACCAAGGAGACGAGGTGAAAGCGACCAAAATGCTTTCCCGCTATGTGTCGGAAACCGCTTCTCCGCTGCGCGGTGACCTTTATTTGCTGGGCGTATGTAATTATAATCAAGGCGATTACAGCAATGCCGTGAACAACTTCGGCCAGGTGGTTAGCGTGAATGATGCTTTGACACAAAACGCTTACCTCTATTTGGGTCAGGCATATATGAAGCTTAACAGCAAGAACAATGCGCGCATGGCCTTTGAATCGGCTGCCACTTCCACTTATGACAAGCAGATACAAGAAACGGCAATGTACAATTATGCCCTCTTGATTCACGAGACAGCGTTCACCGGATTTGGTGAGTCTGTGACCATCTTCGAGAACTTCTTGAACGATTTCCCCAATTCGCAATATGCCGACCGCGTCAACGACTACCTCGTCGAGGTCTATATGACAACGAAGAACTATGAATCGGCCTTGAATTCGATTCAAAAGATCCAGCACCCCAGCACGAAAATCTTGGATGCCAAGCAAAATATTCTGTTTCAGTTGGGAACGGAGGCTTTTGCCAATATGAAAATGGATGATGCGATCCAGCGTTTTTCGCAAGCTATTCAGATGGGTGCCTACAATGATGAGGCACGCAATGACTCATACTTCTGGCGGGGCGAATCGTACTATAGAAAAGGGGAGTACAACAATGCCTTGTCCGACTACAAAACCTATCAAAACAATACGAAACAGAAGAGTACCGACATGTATGCCCTCTCGTTCTATAACTTGGGCTACTGCTATTTCAAACAGCAAGATTATGATGCTGCTTTGAGCCGGTTCCGTCAATATACAGACGTGGAAAGCAACCATGCCGCTGCCTCCTATGCGGATGCCTACAATCGTATCGGTGACTGTCTTTTCCATAACCGTCAATTCTCGGCAGCCGAGGAGAATTATAATCGAGCATCGCAGATTCTTCCATCGGCCGGTGATTACTCCGTCTATCAAAAAGGTTTTGTTTTGGGCTTGCAGAAAGATTATCAAGGCAAGATCAAGGCAATGGATCAGTTGATAACTCAATATCCGGAATCGCAATATGTAGACGATGCCTTGTTCGAAAAAGGACGTAGTTATGTGTTGTTGGAGAACGATGCTATGGCAATGCAGAGCTTCAAAAAGTTAATGCAAGAATATCCTGAAAGCAGCTTGGCAAGAAAAGCGGGTATCCAGTTGGGTTTGATCTATTACAATGCCAACCAACCGCAGAAAGCTGCCGACGAATATAAGAATGTGATCAGTAAATACCCCGGATCAGACGAGGCGAAGGTGGCATTGCAAGACTTGAAGTCGGTCTATATTGATATGAACGATATCGAATCGTATGCTTCCTACGTCAATTCGTTGGGCGGAAATGTTCATTTGAACGTAAACGAACAAGATTCATTGACCTATATCGCTGCCGAAAAACTCTTCATGCGTGGTGACAATGAAGGGGCTCGTCGCAGTATGCAAAACTATTTGCGAAGCTATCCGAACGGGGCTTTCAGCACGAATGCCAATTTCTATTTGGCAAGCATCGCCTTCAACTTGAAAGAATATGACGAGGCTCTTGCCTTGTTCAAGCAAGTAATCCAAAGCGGTGACCGCAAATTCTTGGAAGAGTCGTGGGCTCGCAAGGCAGAGATCGAATATTTGTCGGAAGACTACCCGACAGCATTGACTTCTTTCAAGCGATTGAACGAGGTGGCTGAGAACGTAGACAATAAAGAGGCCGCAAGTTTGGGCTTGATGCGTTGCGCCTTGAAAGTGGGTAACCAGAAAGAGGCATTGGAAGGTGCTAATCAGTTGTTGAAGAATGCAAAGGTTTCGCCCGAGGTGGCCAACGAAGCACGCTACGTTCGTGCCAAGGCTTACATGAATTTGGGCCAAGAGTCGAAAGCATTGGCCGACTTGAAACAGGTGAGTCAAGACACGCGTACAACCGAAGGTGCAGAAGCAAAATATCTGTTGGCGCAATTGTATTACGACACGAAAGACGATGCGAATGCAGAAAAAGTCTTGGAAGAATTTGCCAAGAACGGAACAACACATCAGTATTGGTTGGCGCGTGGGTTCATCTTGTGGGCTGATATCTATATCCGTAAGGGCGATCCCGTTCAGGCTCGTGTCTATTTGAACAGTTTGAAGAAGAATTATAAAGGTGATGATAATATCAGCGAAATGATTGAATCTCGTCTGGCGAAACTAAACTAAAAGGAAAATGAAGATGAAAACAACATATCAAAAGGTACTTTGCGTAGCGGTTTTGTTAGGCTCGACTGCTGCGGTCTCGGCTCAAGAAGATGCCGACAAGAAAAAATTGGATCGTGAAATGACATTGGAACGCGAGTATGCACCCACGGTTCAAGATGCCAACAAGGTGAATACCTTGCCCGAAATCAAAGAACCGACCGTGACAAAACGTGCCATCGACTATTCATCATTTACACAATCGACAGATCCCGAAAAGCAAATCACGATCTTGCCGTCGGGCAACATCATGACGGATATGGCTTATAACAAGCGTCGCGGCTATCTGAACTTGGGTGCGGGAATGCGCATGAACTTTAGTGGCGATTTCGGTTATCATATCTTGAGTACGGAGACGGACCAATTGAATTTTTTCTTGTCGCACCGCTCGATGAATGGTAATGTGAATTACATTCAGGTCGACGATAAGGTGAAGGCAAAGTTGAATGATAATTTGGGCGGATTGAAGTTTCGTCATGCATTTGATCGGGCTGATCTCAATATGGGTGTGCAGTATAATTATACGGGCTACAACTATTATGGCTTGCCGATGGGCAGTTTCTATTCTGAATTCTACCAACAATTTGCCCAAAAAGCTGATCGTGAAACGAATCAAGTTGACCAGACAATCAAAGCGAACATCGGAGTGGAAGCCAAAGAGGATGCTCCGTTGTTCTATTTGATCGATGTCGATTATACGAACTTCTCCCATAAATATGGTGTCACTCCGCAGTTGGATGGCATTACCGAGCATACATTGGGCGCAAAGTTCGACTTTAGTGCGGGCTTTAACGGCAATCAGCGGGTAGGCGTTGGAGGCGAGGTAGAGTATCTTGCTTATTCTTTGCCGACATATCCACAGGGAATGGAGCAATGTGAGTTTGCTAACCATGCCGAGGTGGTGTTGACTCCCTATTATAAAGTAGAGGGAGATAATTGGAATGTGAAATTGGGCGCCAATGTGATGCTGGAGACGGGCGAAGAGAGTACCTTCAACGTCTCTCCGAATGTGGCGGCTGACGTGGAGGTAGCCGACAAAACGATACTCTATTTGAAGGCAGACGGCCATCTCTATTCCTACAGTGCTTATGAAATGTCTCGCATTTGCCGCTATGTCAATCCGATTGACGAGTTGGCTCCAACCCGTAATTGGTTAGATGGTCAAATCGGATTGAAATCTGGTGTGGCACCGGGTTTCTGGTTTGATGTTTTTGCCGGTTATAAGATTAACGATGCAGACTTGATACTTGTTCCATCCCGTTCGTTTGAAGAGAATGGATTTGGAAATTTTGTGGAAAGTATGCGTGATATCAATACGACATGTTTCTTTGCCGGTGCTAATCTGAAATATAGCTATGCCGGCTTTTTGGATGTCAGCTTGAAAGGTATCTACAACAGTTGGAAAGGCAAGTATGGAGAGTCATGGGTAGGCATTCCCTCCGAAGATTTGTCGTATGTCTATGGCAAACCGAAGATGGAGTTGACCGCCGGCGTAACAGTCAAGCCGATTCATAGCCTTGCCATTGATGTTAATTACTATTTAGGCACCGATCGCTACACTCGTTTGCTCGGTTCGCAGGATGTTAAGTTGAATAATATCAACGAGTTGAACCTTCAGATAGGATATACATTCAACGATACGTTTAGTGTCTATGTAAAGGGTCTCAACATGTTGAATCAGAAGTATGACCTCTATTATGGCTATCCGTCGCAAGGCATCACGGCAATGGGTGGCATCAATATCAACTTCTAAATTGATGGGCTGAATATATCACGAAAACGATAGCTGAAAAAATACGGGAGCTTTTTCTGAAAAGCTCCCGTATTTTTTCAAAAAAGCTCGGCACCTTTTTTTAGAAAGATGCCGATGAAAAACATTGCCGATGGATAGAACCGTCCGTAGTATACTATTTTTTATCTGATTATGTTGCAAAAATATGCTTGGATGCCATATGAATCAGAAAAAAAGTTTACCTTTGCGGAAAATTTTGAGAGAGGCAATATAAAGTCTAACTTACTAATTAAAACAAACTTAGTATTAACAATTTTAGAATGGAAAACTTAAAAAACATTCAGCCGATCGAGAACTTCGATTGGGATGCTCTTGAAAAGGGCGAATCTTACGGAAACGTAAGCAAGGAAGACCTTGAAAAAACGTATGACGAAACCCTGAACACTGTAAAAGACAAAGAAGTGGTTATGGGTACTGTTACTGCAATGAACAAACGTGAAGTTGTAGTAAACATTGGCTTCAAATCTGATGGCGTTGTTCCTATGTCAGAGTTCCGTTACAATCCGGATTTGAAGATTGGCGACGAAGTAGAAGTTTATATCGAAAGCCAAGAAGACAAAAAAGGACAATTAATCCTTTCTCACAAAAAAGCTCGTGCTTCTCGTTCTTGGGAACGTGTTAACGAAGCACTTGAAAAAGATGAAATCATCAAGGGTTACATCAAGTGCCGCACTAAGGGTGGTATGATTGTTGACGTATTCGGTATCGAAGCATTCTTGCCGGGTTCTCAAATCGATGTTAAGCCTATCCGCGACTACGATGTATTCGTTGGTAAGACAATGGAATTCAAGATCGTTAAGATCAATCAGGAATTCAAGAACGTTGTTGTTTCTCACAAAGCTCTTATCGAAGCAGAGTTGGAACAACAGAAGAAAGACATTATCTCCAAATTGGAGAAGGGACAGGTTTTGGAAGGAACTGTCAAGAACATCACTTCTTACGGTGTATTCATCGACTTGGGTGGCGTAGATGGTTTGATCCATATCACCGACTTGTCTTGGGGCCGTGTTTCTCATCCGGAAGAAATCGTTCAGTTGGATCAGAAGATCAACGTCGTTATCTTGGACTTCGACGACGAAAAGAAACGTATCGCTTTGGGCTTGAAACAATTGACTCCGCATCCATGGGATTCTTTGGATCCTAACTTGAAAGTAGGTGACAAGGTTAAGGGTAAAGTTGTCGTTATGGCTGACTACGGAGCATTCATCGAAATTGCTTCTGGTGTAGAAGGTTTGATCCACGTATCAGAAATGTCTTGGACTCAACACTTGCGTTCAGCACAAGATTTCATGAAGGTCGGCGACGAAGTAGAAGCTGTTATCTTGACTTTGGACCGCGAAGAGCGTAAGATGTCTTTGGGTATCAAACAATTGAAACCGGATCCATGGGAAAACATCGAAGAACGCTTCCCGGTAGGTTCTCGTCACACTGCAAAAGTTCGCAACTTCACTAACTTTGGTGTATTCGTAGAAATCGAAGAAGGCGTTGATGGTTTGATCCATATCTCTGATTTGTCTTGGACTAAGAAGATCAAACACCCGTCAGAATTTACTCAGATCGGTGCGGATATCGATGTTCAAGTATTGGAAATCGACAAGGAAAACCGTCGTTTGAGCTTGGGCCACAAACAATTGGAAGAGAATCCTTGGGATGTATTCGAAACAATCTTTACTGTAGGTTCTATCCACGAGGGTACTATCATCGAAATGTTGGATAAGGGTGCTGTTATCTCATTGCCTTATGGCGTTGAAGGTTTTGCAACTCCGAAGCATTTGGTAAAAGAAGACGGCTCTCAGGCTCAAGTAGATGAGAAGTTGCAGTTCAAGGTAATCGAATTCAACAAGGAAGCGAAGAGAATTATTTTGTCTCATAGCCGTGTATTCGAAGACGAACAAAAGCTCGCTAAGAAAGAGGCTGCTGCAGAAAAGAAAGCTAAACACAGCAAGAAAGAAGAGAACAATGTATTGTCAACTCCGGTAGAGAAGACAACATTGGGCGATATCGAAGAATTGGCTGCTTTGAAAGAAAAACTTTCTGGTAAATAATAATCTTCTATAAATAAAAGTAAGAAAGCCGATTTCCTGTGG
>CAVJQR010000008.1:0-7234 GCA_963651605.1 Agathobaculum sp. | reverse complement strand
CAATAGCGAAGTGGATGCTTGCGGTGTGGCTTGGGGCTTCCGGCCCGTTGCTGAATTAGGAGCATACCATCCGAAATATATAGCCCATAAGGCAGCGGATATTCTTTCGTATATCATTTGATATAACCGAAGGTTCCATTTTTTTTCATTATCTTTGTGCAAGAGATAAAGTGTACAGAAGAATATGCAAGATACGAAAATACAATTTGAAAAAGTAATCTCAATTTGTCGGGATTTGTATGAGAAGAAACTGAAGGATTATGGCCCTTCTTGGCGAATCATGCGCCCGACATCGATCACTGATCAGTTGTTTATCAAAGCCAATCGGATCCGTAGTTTGGAGATTAAAAGAGTGAGTATGGTCAATGAAGGGATTCGTCCTGAGTTCATGGCCATCGTTAATTATGGTATTATTGGACAGATCCAGCTCGCTTTGGGTTATTCTGACACTACAGATATTACAAATGAGAAAGCTTTGGAGTTGTATGATAAGTATATGACGCAAACGAAAGAACTGATGTATGCCAAAAATCATGATTATGATGAGGCCTGGCGTAGTATGCGGATCAGTTCTTATACGGATTTGATCTTGATGAAGATCTACCGGACCAAGCAGATTGAAAGCCATGACGGAAAGACGTTGGTTTCTGAAGGAATAGATGCCAACTATATGGATATGGTTAATTATGCATTGTTTGGGCTTATCAAATTGGAATATGGTGAAACTCAAGCATAATAGAGATAGTATGGTTGCAACTTCGGCATCAAAAGAGACCAAAGAGAGAATCCTCTCCGTTATAGTCTTGACTTGCCGTTTCCTGTTGGGACTGGTCTTCCTCTTCTCCGGTACGACGAAGGCTATTGATCCAATGGGCGGAGCGGTTAAGATAGGAGAGTATTTTTCTGCTTTTGGCTTTGCCGATTGGGAATGGTTGTCTCTCCCGTTTGCCATCAATTTGGCCGCTGTGGAGTTTACATTGGGCACGTGCTTGGTGTTGGGTGTATATCGGAAGTATACTGCCTTTCTTTCCTTGTTGATGATGTTGTTCATGACGCCGTTGACACTCTATTTGGCATTGAAAAATCCCGTGGCAGATTGTGGTTGCTTTGGCGATGCATTAGTGCTCAGTAATTGGCAAACCTTCTACAAGAATATCGTGCTATTGGCGGTTGCCATTGTCGCTTTTGTGTATAATCAACGTGCTGCCGCCGGTTATTCTTATCGGGCTTATTGGTTTGTTGCGTTGTATGCCTATCTTTTTTGTTTGGCTTTTTCTTTGTATAATTATAGGCATTTGCCGGTAGTAGACTTTCGTCCATTTCAAATTGGGGTGAACATCACCGAAATAATGTCGATACCTGATGATGCTCCACAAGACGAATATTCCTATTCTTTCATATATGAGAAGGATGGAAAGGAAAAAACTTTTTCGTTGGAAGATGCTCCGGCTGCTGATTCAACATGGCATTTTGTCCGTTCTGAATCGCAATTGGTGCGCAAGGGATATACACCACCGATTTCGGATTTCCTCGTGCTGTCGCTCGATGGAGATGATATGACTGACATTATTTTGCAAGATACAACCGGTGTCTTTTTGTTGATAGCGCATGATTTGAAAGAGGCCAGCGATGATAAGATTGATGAGATCAATAACACATTCGACTATGCCCAAGATAAAAAAATGAAATTTTATTGTCTGACGGGGTCGGATGAAGAGACGATTACACAATGGGTTGATTATACGGGAGCTGAATATCCGATTCTCTTCTGCGATGGTGTTGTGTTGAAAACGATGATCCGCTCGAATCCCGGTCTGATGTTATTAAAAAATGGTACAATATTGGGAAAATGGCATTATAATGATATTCCCGACGAGCAGCACATCGATAAAACTGTGACGCATTTGCTTCAATCAGGAGGTATATCAAAGAAAGAGGGACAGATTTTGACCAACATATTGACTTTTACTGTACCTTTGCTACTCATTTGGGTGGTAGACTTTGGACGTGGGCGGAAACGTCATCAGAAAGCTGAAGAGTTATCCAAAAATGACGAATGAGATAATTATATTACATAATTTATAAATTATAAAAACATGAGAAAGAATATTGTTGCAGGAAACTGGAAAATGAACACAACTCTGCAGGAAGGTTTGGAGTTGGCAAAAGGCTTGAACGAAGCTTTGAAGAACAAAACAACAAATTGTGATGTTATTATCGGTACTCCGTTCATTCATTTAGCAAGTGTCGCTGCTGCTATCGATACAAACAAGATCGGTGTTGCTGCTGAAAACTGTGCAGATAAAGAAAAAGGTGCTTTCACAGGTGAGGTTTCTGCAGCTATGGTTGCTTCAACAGGTGCAAAGTATGTAATCTTGGGTCACTCAGAACGTCGGGCTTACTATCACGAAACTCCGGCTATCTTGAAGACAAAAGTTGAATTGGCTTTGGCAAACGGCTTGACTCCGATCTTCTGTATCGGTGAAGTTTTGGCAGAAAGAGAAGCCGGTAAGCACTTTGATGTAGTAGATGCTCAGATCAAAGAATCATTGTTCGACTTGTCTGCAGAAGACTTCAGCAAGTTGATCTTGGCTTACGAGCCGGTTTGGGCTATCGGTACAGGTAAAACTGCTACAGCTGACCAGGCAGAAGAGATCCACGCTCATATCCGTGCTACATTAGCTGCTAAATATGGTGCAGAAATCGCTGATAATTGCACTATTCTTTATGGCGGTAGCTGTAATGGTGGCAATGCAAAAGAATTGTTTGCTAAGCCGGATGTTGATGGTGGTTTGATTGGTGGTGCTTCGTTGGCTGTTGAGAAATTCATGCCGATCATCGAGGCTTTCGATAAATAATCAATATGACCTAGAGTTGGAAACGAGAAAGAGATTATTTCTTGTTTCCAACTTTTTGTTTATGAATCATCATCATATTATTTGAATCTTATGAAATCAGTATTAATTGCATGCTGTTTGTTTTTCTTTTCCGGAGTTTTTGTAGCAGCTCAAACTGCAGGACGTCCGACAACTATCTTTGATAAATTGTCGAGCAACGAAGTGGGAAAAGGAACTGTTTCTATCCATCAGGCAGATGATATTCGATCTATGGTGGGTGCACATCGCTATGGAGAAAATGTTGAGCAGAATGGAAATGATCTGTTTTTGAAGATTCAAGGATATCGTACACAAGTCTTTTCTGGTAATAATCAACGTAAGTCGAAAGACGAAGCTTTTCGGAAAGAGAAAGAAATTAAGGAGTTGTTCCCTAATATCGCCACTTATGTGACTTATAATGCTCCATTTTGGAAATTACGCGTCGGAGATTTCCGTTCACACGAAGAGGCATATCAGATGATGAGAGAATTGATGGCTGCATTTCCGTCCTATGCAAAAGAAATGTATATCGTAAAAGAAGAAGTGAAAATCCCATTATATTGAAACATGGAGAATATTAGCGAGGAACAATTATTGAAGAACAGAGACGCTTTGGCAGACCATTATGCAGGTATATTGGATTTATTGGGAGAAGACGTCAATCGTGAGGGTTTACTGAAAACGCCGATGCGTGTCGCCAAGGCAATGCAATATTTGACCAAAGGATATAGAGAAGATCCTGCAGCAGTACTTCGTTCGGCAATGTTTGAAGAGGAAAACTATAAGCAGATGGTCATTGTGAAAGATATTGATTTTTTCTCGCTTTGTGAACATCATATGCTTCCATTCTTTGGTAAGGCTCATGTCGCTTATATTCCGCGTAAATACATTACAGGTTTGAGCAAGATACCGCGTGTGGTGGATATCTTTGCGCGTCGTTTACAGATCCAAGAGCGCTTGACAATGCAGATTAAAGACTGCATTCAAGAGACTTTGAATCCGTTGGGAGTCATGGTCGTAATTGAAGCACAACATATGTGTATGCAAATGCGGGGTGTCGAGAAACAGAATTCATTGACTACCACGTCTGATTTCACAGGATTCTTCCAGCAAGCCAAAACGCGTGAAGAATTCATGAATTTGATCAAGAATAGCGGAAGATAAGTAGTGTAATTGATACAGTTTATTTCAATTCCTTTTCTTTAGTTTGTTTAGGAATGGAATAAAAAAGTGGGGAAGAGCAAATATGTTCTTCCCCACTTTTTTATGGATTGGTCTCAGCTTTTTATCCTAAGAAGGAGATCAATACACCAGCTGCTACGGCTGAACCGATCACACCTGAAATATTACTTGCCATACAATATTGGAGTACGTGATTCTTTGAATCGTATTTCAGAGCGATTTCATTGGCTACACGAGATGCCATAGGAACGGCACTTAAGCCGGTCGCTCCAATTAGCGGATTGATTTTCTTTTTGGTGAAGAGATTGACAACCTTGACAAAGAGAATACCACCGGCGATTGACAAAGCGAAGGCCAAGAATCCGCCGATTACAATACCGATCGTTTGTAAGTTCAAGAAAGCTTCAGTGGTCATGGTTGCGCCGACTGACAATCCCAAGAAGATAGTGGCCGTGTTCATGATACTGTTAGATGCAGCGTCGAACAAACGAGAGGTGTTGGTTCCGATCTCTTTGATCAAGTTACCGAACATCAACATACCGATCAAAGGAACGGCACTGGGAACGAATAGTGCTACAACAGTTGTAACAACAATCGGGAAGATAATCTTCAACACACGCAAGTTTTTGATCTCTATGGCTGAAGGATATTTCTTCTCTTGCTCTTTCATGTTGATGCTAAGCTCCTTCTTTGTGCAAAGCAGTTTGACAACTAACGGGATGATTACCGGTACCAATGCCATATATGAGTAGGCGGCGATGGCAATCGGGCCTAACAAATGAGGGGCCAACTTGATGGTTGTGAAGATGGCAGTAGGACCGTCAGCACCACCGATAATACCTAATGAAGCAGCTTCTCTCGGAGTGAAACCCATCAGAATGGCAACCAGCAATACAGTAAAGATACCCAACTGGGCAGCGGCTCCGAAGATAGAGAGGCGCAAGTTTCGCAACATCGGTCCGAAGTCGGTCAAGGCTCCTACACCCATGAAGATGACTGGCGGCAAAAATCCGGTCTTGATCAACAGATAATAGAGAAAGTTCATCAGTCCCAACTCATGAGCAATGTCGTGCAACGGCATCTCCCAAATATTCTTCATGACGCCGTTTACATTGATCAAGCCATTTTCATCTGCTTGGATGACACCCATCTCTCCACCTGGGAAGTTCGCCAACAGCACACCGAAGGCGATCGGCACCAACAATAGCGGTTCATATTGCTTCTTTATACCCAAGTAGAGCAATATGAAGGCGATGGCGTACATGATCAAAAACTGCGGTTCGGCAAAAATATTGCTGAACGCAGTCATTTCATATAGATTTTGAAATATCTCTTTCATTATTGAATCTTCATTAATACATCATCTTCAGAAACAGCATCGCCAGGGTTTGCGCAGATGGCAGTAATCGTACCGTCTTCCTCTGCGCGAACAGCGTTGTAAGTTTTCATGGCTTCGATGTAGCAAATGACATCACCTTTCTTAACGGCGTCACCCACCTTGACAGGAGTGTCTGATGCACTCTTCACCAAGAAGAACTTACCTTCCAGCGGAGAGAGGACCTCTTTCCCTTCGCCTGAAGCGGCTGCAGGAGCGGCTGCCGGTGCTGCTTGAGGAGTAGCAACGGTGGTAGCTTGTGCCTCGGCTGCTGCCTTTTCTCCGAAGGCCACCACAACGCGGTAGTTTTGTCCGTTGACATTGACGCTCATTGTCTGCGGCGTTGTAGGCAAAGCAACTTCTGTTGTTGGCTTGGCCGCCTTTTCCTTTTCGGCTTTACGCTTGGCAACATCCACCTTGAAGTCCACTTTCGCTTTTCCTGAGCGGTAAGCTTCATACTGAGCCGGGTGCATTGCATATTCGAACAACTCTTCGTCGTCTTCGCCTGTCTCCCACTGCTTTTCGTTCATCAGTTTGCGATATTTGTCCAATGCATTCGGATAGTTGTCTTGAGGATTGCCCGTAAAGAACTGGCGGCCTTCAGCTTTTGCTTTCTCAACCAGTTCGGGAGCCAACTCGCCCGGCAGACGGCCTGCTTTGCCCAGTAACATATCCCAGATATCATCGGCAATCATACTCCAACGCTCTTTGCCTTTTTCCATCTGCATGACGTTCATCAATGACAAGTTCTTGACATATTGACTGAACGGTGTGACCAATGGAGGATAACCAACACGAGGCCAAACATAAGCCACTTCGTTGAACAGTTTGATCAACAGTTCGTCCTGCGTCATGATTGGTTTGTTGTGTTTCGTATTGTACTTGTTCAATGATTCCAAGTTTGTCTCCAAGTCCGACATCAAGCTACCCATCATGCCGCCGGGAAGACCCGGGCCGATCAGCAAGGAGTTCATCATGCGGTTCTTCGGACTGATGTAGTAGCCCAAGAAATCGTCCATGAATTCTTGAACCAACGAGCGAACCTTCATGTAGGCTGTCATGTTGATTTCAGGAACGATGAAGCCGGCGTCTTTCAACATGGCTTGAACGGCCAAGATGTCGGCATGGCCTGTACCCCACGACAATGGCTCCATGCCCACATCAATGTAGTCGCAACCGGCTTCGCATACTTCCAAGATGGAAGCCATGTTCAAGCCTGGGCCGGCATGGCTATGATATTGAACCGGGATATCGGGGTATTTCTTTTTGATGTTGGCCACGATCTGACCCAATGAATGCGGGCGACCGATACCTGCCATGTCCTTGATACAGATTTCATCGGCACCTTTCTCGATGAGCGTGTAGGCCAAGTTGGTATAGTACTCTACTGTGTGGATGGGAGAGTGGGTGATACACAAGCAACATTGAGAGATCATCCCTGCGTCTTTGGCATATTTGATTGACGGCTCGATGTTGCGGACATCGTTCAATCCGCAGAATGTACGGGCGATGTCTGTGCCCTGAGCTTTCTTTACTTTATAGAACAACTGACGGACATCGGCCGGAACCGGGCTCATACGCAAGCCGTTCAGCGCACGGTCAAGCATGTGGGTTTGAATACCTGCTTCGTGAAATGGTTTTGTCCATTCGCGAACCGCCTTGTTCGGATTCTCTCCAAACAACAAATTAACCTGTTCAAATCCACCACCGTTCGTTTCAACGCGGGCGAAACAACCCATGTCGATGATGGCCGGAGCCACTTTTGTTAATTGGTCTACTCTTGGGACATACTTTCCGGCTG